>NZ_JBISDG010000008.1:0-106203 GCF_044472985.1 Roseovarius salis
GAGGCGGCCCGCGGCGGGGGCGGCTCCGACGCCGAGAGGCTGGACAAGGCGACGGGCGTGCCGCGCCGGCCGCCGAGCGTGGCTTTCGCGGGACCGGACGAGAGCGGGGCCTCCTGCACGATGGTGTTCCATTCCCCGCACGCATCGCAGCGGCCCGACCACTTGGAATGGACCGCGCCGCAGGAAGAGCAGGTGAAGGATGCCTGTTTCGCCATGCGACCTTAGTGCCGCTTGTGGGGGCTGCTGGCAAGACGCTCATCAGGCCCGGCCGGGCCTTCTTCGCGAGAAAGCCCGTCAGGGCTGCCGAGCGGCGCGCCCGGTGACGATCGAGATCGCCAGCGACGCAAGCACGCAGAAGGTGAACAGGTATAGCCCCCACGCGGTTTCCACCGTGGCCATGCCCACGCCCTTGACCACAACGATGTAGAGCGCGACGAGGAACACATCGGCCATCGCCAGCTTGCCCAGCAGGTAGAGCGCGGGCAGGGCGCGCGCCTCCAGCAGGCCGAAATGCGCCAGCGCCAGCCCGAGCGTCTTGGCGTAGGGGGCGAAGAGCGCAAAGAAGGTGACCAGAAGCGCAAGACCCGCATCCGTGCCCCAGAGCGCCTGCAGCCCCGATATGACCGAGATCTCGCTCAGCCCGAAGAGCGGCAGCATCCCGGCCCGCATCATCGGAGCGAACCAGGCGATCGGGAACAGGATCAGCAGGGCGAGGTTGGCGAGCTTGAGCATCGGAGTCCGCGGAAGTGGATGGCTGGCCGCACGATACTCGCACCCCGCAGGAGGGGTGCCAACCCGCCTTTTCCGCGGCACACGGCGCGCGAAACTAGCAGATTGCAGTCGCCGGGGGCTACCGCACCGCCTCGATCGGGCCTTCGGCGCTGCCGGTAATGAACTGTTCCAGATACGGGTCGCCGGAGTTGTCCATCTCGCCCACCGGCCCCGTCCACTGGATCACCCCGTCATGCAGCATCGCCACGTTGTCGGCGATGGCTCTTACGCTTGTCATGTCGTGGGTGATGGTCATGGCGGTCGCGCCCATCTCGGTCACGATCTCGCGGATCAGGTCGTTGATGACGCCGGACATGATCGGGTCGAGCCCGGTCGTCGGCTCGTCGAAAAAGATGATCTCGGGCTCGGCGGCGATGGCGCGCGCAAGGCCCACACGTTTCTGCATCCCGCCGGAGAGTTCGGCGGGGTAGAGCTCGGCATGCTCGCGCTTGAGTCCCACGCGGCGCATCTTCTCGACGGCGATCTCGCGCGCCTCCTCCTTCGGGCGCTTCAGCGAACCGCGCATCAGGCGGAAGGCCACGTTCTGCCAAACCGGCAGGCTGTCGAAGAGCGCGCCCCCCTGGAACAGCATGCCGAACCGGGCGAGGAAAGCATCGCGATCGCCCTTGGTGACATCCTTGCCGTCGAGCGTGATCAGCCCGCTGTCGGGGGTGACCAGCCCCAGGATGCACTTCAGCGCCACCGACTTGCCGGTGCCGGAGCCGCCGATGATGACCATCGACGTGCCGGACTCGATCCTCAGGTTCACCCCCCGAAGGACGCGGTTGGCGCCAAAGGCCTTGTGAACGTTGCAAAGCTCGATCATACCGAAAAGAACACGCTGGTGATCAGGAAGTTGGCCGCGAGGATCAGCACCGCCGCCGCCTCCACCGCCGATTTCGTGGCGCGGCCGACGCCCTGTGCGCCGCGCCCCGTGGTCATGCCGAAGTAGCAGCCGAGCAGCGTGGCGATGAAGCCGAAGGCGGCGCCCTTGACAAGGCTGGAGACCACGTCGAGCGTCTCGATGAAGTTGACGGTGTTCTGCAGGTAGGTGCCGGGGTTGAAGCCCAGGGTGCGCGTGCCGACGAGATAGCCGCCGAAGACGCCGATGACATCGCCGATGGCCACCAGCAGCGGCACCATCACCAGCCCGGCCAGCACGCGGGGCACGGTGAGGTATTTCATCGGGTGGGTGGACAGGGTCACCAGCGCGTCGATCTGCTCGGTCACGCGCATCGTGGCGATTTCGGCCGCGATGGATGAAGTGACGCGCGCGGCCACCATCAGCCCCACCATGACCGGTCCCAGTTCGCGCACCACGCCGATGGCGACGATCTGGGGCACCACGGCCTCGGCGTTGAAGCGGGCCCCGCCCGCGTAGATCTGCAGCGCCAGCGCCCCGCCGGTGAAAACCGCGGTGAGCCCGACGACCGGCAGGCTGAGATAGCCGACGTTGAACAGGCTCTGCCCCATTTCGCGCGCGTAAAATGGGGGGCGCGCGAAATGCGTCAGCGTCTGGACGGCGAAGATCGTGACCTGCCCGGCCAACCGCAGCGTGCCGAGCACCGCGCGGCCGATCGCCGCGAGAAAGGCGATGAGCCAGCTCATAGGCCCACGTAGCGGCGCGCGTAGCGCGGGCCGAGGGAGGTGAGGATCTCGTAACCGATCGTGCCCGCGTTCCCGGCGATGGTGTCGATCGACTGATGACGCCCCAGCAGTTCCAGCGAGTCGGGATCGCGGCCCAGCTCCGTGACGTCGACGCCGATGAGGTCCATCGATATGCGTCCCGCGACGGGACATTTCGCATCGCCTGCAAAGAGGTTGGTACACGGCCCCATGGCCCGGTGGATGCCGTCGCCGTACCCGGCCGATACGGTCGCGATCCGCGTATCGCGCTCGGCCAAGAAATCGTTGCCGTAGCCCACCGTCTCTCCCGCGGCGACGGTCCGGCACTGGATCACCGGCAACTCGAGCGCCGCCACCGGCCGCGCGTCCACGTAGGGGAGACCGCCATAGGTGCCGATACCCGGTCGCGTCATGTCGAAGTGGTACTCGGGCCCCATCAGCACCCCGCCGGTATTGGCCAGCGAACGCGGGATGCCCAGCCCGTCGGTCATCTCGCGGAAGGTTCGCAGCTGCCGCGCGTTCATCGGGTCATCGGGTGTGTCCGCGCAGGCGAGATGGCTCATCAGCAGGGTCGGCCCCTGCTCCAGCGCCACGTCCCGCACGGCGGCCCACTCGGCGGGTTCCATCCCAAGCCTGTTCATCCCCGAATCGAGCTGGACGCCGAAGGGATGGCCGGGCAGCGCCTCGACATGGCGGATCAGCTGGTCGATGGAGTTGATCATCGGGGTAAGCTCGGTGTCGCCGATCATCTCGGCATCGCCCGGCATGTGCCCGCCAAAGACGTTGATCGTGGGGCCGGGCCCGAGCGCCTGCCTCAGCGCCGCGCCCTCCTCGGCGATGGCCACGAAAAAGGTCCGCGCCCCTTCCTTGGCCAGTGCGCGCGCCACCTTGCCCACACCCAGCCCGTACGCATCGGACTTGACCACCGCGGCGGTCTCTGCCGCGGTCATGGAATCCAGCGCGCGCCAGTTTGCGCGCAGCTCTCCCAGGTCGATCGTCAGCGTCGCGTGTCCCATGGCCCGCGTTTTGACAGGATGGGCGAACGGGTCAAGCGGAAAGGCGCGCTCAGGGCGCGAGACGGGCGCGCAGGGCGCCCACGCAGACATCGCTGCTGTTCTCGGCGATCTTCTCGAATGTACTCAAGTTACCCGGCCCGGCAGGTCGTCCTCACAGACTGGCGCAGGACGGGCGGGCGATCAAGCCGGGGCGGGCGGATAGCGCAGGCGGGTGGTGCGGCCTCAGAACTCCGCGTCGCCGCCCTGCTGCCAGGGCTTCACGAGGTTGCCGAAGCGGGTGAACTTGCCCTCGAACGCCAGCTCGACCGTGCCGATGGGGCCGTGGCGCTGCTTGCCGATGATGACCTCGGCCTTGCCGTGCAGGCGTTCCATCCGTTCCTGCCAGGCGGCCATCTCTTCCAGCTTGTCCTCCGAGGGTTTTTCGCGCTCGACATAGTATTCCTCGCGGAAGACGAACATGACCACGTCCGCGTCCTGCTCGATCGAGCCGGATTCGCGCAGGTCCGACAGCTGCGGGCGCTTGTCGTCGCGCGCCTCGACCTGGCGCGAGAGCTGCGACAGCGCGATAACCGGAATGTCGAGCTCCTTGGCGATGGCCTTGAGCCCTTGCGTGATCTCCGACACCTCGTTCACCCTGCTTTCGCGGGACGAGCCGGGGCGCACCAGCTGGAGGTAGTCCACGATCAGCACGTCGAGCCCCTGTGACCGCTTGAGCCGGCGCGCCCGCGCGGCCAGCTGCGATATCGGCAGCGCTGGGGTGTCGTCGATGTAGAGCGGGCAGGATTCCAGCGTCTTGGCGGCGTCGACGAACTTGCGGAACTCCTGCTCAGTCATGTCGCCACGGCGGATGTTCTCCGACGGGATTTCCGAGGCTTCCGAGAGAACGCGCGCGGCGAGTTGCTCGGCGCTCATCTCGAGGCTGTAAAAGCCCACGACGCCGCCATCGACCGCGCCCTCGCTGCCGTCTGGCCGCGTGCCGCGTCGGTATGCCTTGGCGATGTTGAAGGCCATGTTCGTGGCCAGCGATGTCTTGCCCATCGAGGGGCGCCCCGCAAGGATCACGAGGTCGGACTTGTGCAGACCGCCCAGCTTGCGGTCCATGTCAACCAGCCCGGTGGATATGCCGGCCAGCCCGCCATCGCGCTGATAGGCGGCGTTGGCCACCTTTACCGCGTCGGTTACCGCGCTGAGAAAGCTCTGGAAGCCACGTTCGGCCTGTCCCTGGTCGGACAGGTTGTAAAGCTTCTGTTCGGCCTCGACGATCTGGTCGGACGGCTCGGTTTCGACATCGGCCTTCATTGCCTTGCCGGCGATCTCGTGGCCCAGCCCGATCAGTTCGCGACGGATGGCCATGTCGTGGATCATCTGCGCGTAATCACGGGCCGCGAACGCGCTGATCGCGGCGCCGGCCAGCCGCACGAGGTAGGCCGAGCCGCCGAGCGCCTGCAGCCCCTCGTCATCTTCGAGAAAGGCCTTGAGCGTGACGGGCGAGGCGAGGTTGCCCTTGGCGATGCGCGTCGCGGCGGTTTCGAAGATGCGGGCATGGACGGGGTCATAGAAATGCTGCGCCCCGATCAGGTTGGCCACCCGGTCATACACATCGTTGTTGGTCAGGATCGCACCCAGGAGCTGCTGCTCCGCCTCGATGGAATGCGGCATAGACTCCGATTCTGAAGCTTCAGCGCCCGAGGCGTTGAAGCTGGTCACCTTGTTCATAAAGTCCCCCGTTATGCCTGTGGGGTCTCGTCATACAGACGTCACGTCGTCACGCGCAACTTGTATGTTTCTGTGGAAAGGCTGTGGATCACCTATCCCGTCCAGATATTGGCGCATCAAGGGGCATTTCGTCAATATGTTGTGGCGGCGTTGCGTATCCACCGCCCCGGTGCATGGCAAATTGCCGTTGCTTCCCAATCCCTTGCGGGCGATACCGGGTCTATTTCCGGGCTGCCTGCCACCCGCGGGGGTCGTCGAGGAATCTCTGCACGCCGTCCAGCGTCGACTGGTCCAGCACGCCTTGGGCGCGCGCCTCGGCCAGCACGTCGTGCCACGTGCACAGGTGGTGCAGCGCAACGCCATGATCGCCCAGCGTTTTCTCCGTCTCCGGAAAGATCCCGTAGTAGAAGATCACCGCCGTGTGGGCGCAGGCCGCCCCGGTATCGCGGATGGCGTCGACGAAGGACAGCTTCGATCCGCCATCGGTGGTGAGGTCCTCGACCAGCAGGACACGCTGACCTTCCGCCATGACCCCCTCGATTCGCGCGTCCCGCCCATAGCCCTTGGGTTTTTTGCGCACGTAGGTCATGGGCAGGGCCATGCGCTCGGCCACCAACGCGGCAAAGGGAATGCCGGCCGTCTCGCCGCCCGCGACGCTGTCGAACGCCTCGAACCCCGCCTCGCGCATCACCGTGATGGTCAGAAAATCCATCAACGTGGCGCGGATGCGCGGGAACGAGATGAGCTTGCGGCAATCGATATAGGTGGGCGAGGGCAGGCCCGAGGCCAAGGTGAACGGCGCATCGGGGCGGAAATGCACGGCCTCGATTTCCAGCAGCATCCGGGCCGTCAGGCGGGCGATCTCGGTCTTGGGGGGGTAGGCGGAGGGAATCATCGTCGGCATCCTTGCGAACGGTGGCGCGGCGTCAGGTTACCCGCCAATGGAGCGGGAACCCGGGGTCGAACACGGTGACCGGCCCGTCATCCGTCCCGATCTTACCGGGGAGGGCCACCGGCGTGTCCGTCTTTTCCAGCGTGACGGTATCCCGGTTCACGGGCAGGCCGTAGAAAGCTGGGCCGTGGCGGGACGCGAAGCCTTCCAGCCGCTCCAGCGCGCCCTCTTCCTCGAAGACATGGGCAAGGATCGACAGCGTGTTGGTGGCAGTGAAGCAGCCGGCGCAGCCGCAGGCGGTTTCCTTGAGCGCGTCCACGTGGGGCGCGCTGTCGGTGCCGAGAAAGAAGCGCGCATCGCCAGAGGTGGCGGCGGCACGCAGGGCCAGGCGGTGCTCCTCGCGCTTGGCCACGGGCAGGCAGTAGTAGTGCGGCTTGATCCCGCCCACGAGGATATGGTTGCGGTTGATGACGAGGTGATGGGTGGTGATCGTCGCGCCGAGCCCCGCGTCATTGGCCAGCACGTAGTCGACGCCGTCTTTCGTGGTGATGTGTTCCATCACCACCCGCAGCCCCGGCGTGGCCCGGCGGACGGGGTCGAGGACGCGCTCGATGAACACCGCCTCGCGGTCGAAGATGTCCACCTCCGGGGCGGTCACCTCGCCATGCACGCAAAGGGGGATGCCGGCCTCGGCCATCGCCTCGAGCACGCCGCGTACCCGGTCGAAATCGCGCACGCCGGAGGCGGAGTTGGTGGTGGCGCCGGCGGGGTAGAGCTTGACCGCCGTCACGATGCCGTCGGCATGGGCCTGCACCACGTCGGCGGGGTCGGTGTCTTCGGTCAGGTAAAGCGTCATCAGCGGGGTGAAATCGCTGCCCTCGGGGCGGGCGGCGAGAATGCGGTCGCGGTAGGCGGCGGCCTCGGCGCCCGTCACGACGGGCGGCACGAGGTTGGGCATGATGATGGCGCGGCCGAAATGGCGCGCGCTTTCAGCGCATACCGCTTTCAGCACCGCGCCATCGCGCAGGTGCAGGTGCCAGTCATCGGGGCGGGTCAGCGTCAGGGTGCGGCTCATGCCGGCGCTTTACACAATCGTGCCGGCCGGGACCAGAGGGGACACGCGCCCTGTCAGCCCGGCGTCTCGCCGGGGGGCGCGTTCTGCCCCGCGTCACGCGCGGCCGCGGCGCCATCGCGGTGGGGCCGGGCGTTCAGGGCCGCCTCGGCCTCCCGCAGCGCCTTGCGGAACGGTCGGGCGTTTCGGCGTTCCAGAACGTTGCGGCACAACATCATGACAAGCCCGTGCCGGTCGCGCTGTTGCAGCTGCCGCAGCAGGTTGAACTGGTAGGCTGGGTTGGCGCGCCGCGTGCGCAGCAGGCGGGCACGGTTGCCGACGTTGAACTTGCCCGCGCTTATCTGCGCCAGCATCCGGTAGAGCACTTCCAGCTGCAGCAGCATCGTCTGCAGGTCCAGGCCAAAGAACCGCGCCCGGACCTTGGTGACGTTGGCACGCGTGAAAAGCGCGGCATGCATCGCGTCAAGCTCCTGCTCGGGGTCGTAGACGACATAGGCCTGCTCGGCCGCGTCCAGCATGTCGGGGGCATAGCCGAATCGGCTCGTGAAATCGGTGCGGCGCATGTGGCGGTAACGGTCGTCCCACTCGGCAACGCGGGGGTCGAGCGTCGCCTGCGGCTGAAGCGCGAGAACCCGCGCGCCGGGGCTTGCCACCGAAAACGCCGCGGCCGCGTACCCGCACGGGCCGGCGCCGTAGAACAGGACCTGGTCGAATTCCTCGAAGAAACCGTCGTCGATCAGCCGGTCGAAGAACCCGTACACGTGCCGGTCGCGGAACCATGTATCGCCCTGCGACACGAGGCAGAGATGCGACCAGCCAAGCGCATCGCGCATCTGCCATCCAAGCGGGTGCCCCGCCTCCGATCTTTCCTGGATCGAGCCGTAGCTCTCGAACGTGACCAGAAGGACCGGCTTGTGCTCGACGAACACGGCCGCGTGCCGGCTGCCGAGGGGCTCGGCGAACCCGTCCTCGCCGGCGACATCGTGCAGCCGTTCGCGCCAGTCATCCCATCCCAGACCGCCCAGATCCGCTTCCGTCACGTTCAGACTGTCCTGCATGCTGCCCGGCCTCGTGACCTGTCTCGCTCGAACCGCCCGGGGTTTCCCCGCGGCTTTCGGGCAGGACCTACGGGCGAAGTTGGGCGGAAATTTGGAAAATCCAAGGGCATTCGCGGCGATACGGCGGCGCCGTGATGCCATCCGCCCTTGCCCCGTCTCCCTTGACGGGCAGGGGGCCGCGGTGCAGGAAGGAACGATCAGGGGGGTAGGGGTGATGACGAGCCTTTCTTCGATCGACGACGTGCAAACCATGCTGGCCGCGCAGGATTACGTGTGCGGCCGCGCGCTCGGCACCGTTGTGTACCTTTCCCTGACACTGGGTCGTCCGCTTTTCCTGGAGGGCGAGGCAGGCACGGGCAAGACCGAGATCGCCAAGGCGCTGGCGGCGGGTCTGGGCCGCCGCCTGATCCGCCTGCAGTGCTACGAGGGGCTCGACGCCGCCTCGGCTGTATACGAGTGGAACTTCGCCGAGCAGATGATCGCGATCCGTGCGGCCGAGGCGGCCGGCGGGGTTGACCGCGAGCGGCTCACCCACGAGCTGTTCACCGAGGAGTTCCTGATCGCCCGCCCGCTGCTGGAGGCGATGCGCCCGCAGCAAGGCGGGCCGCCGGTGTTGCTCATCGACGAACTCGACCGCACCGACGAGCCGTTCGAGGCGTTTCTCCTCGAGGCGCTCAGCGACTTCCAGGTCACCATTCCCGAGCTGGGCACCATCCGCGCGCCCGAGCCGCCGATCGTCATCCTCACCTCCAACAGAACCCGCGAGGTGCATGACGCGCTCAAGCGCCGCTGCCTCTATCACTGGGTGGACTACCCCGGCTTCGAGCGCGAGATGGAAATCCTGAACGCCCGCGCCCCCGCGGCCGCAGAGGCGCTCAGCCGCGAGGTGGTCGCCTTCGTGCAGCGCCTGCGCACCGAGGACCTGTTCAAGAAGCCGGGCGTCGCCGAGACCATCGACTGGGCCAAGTGCCTGCTGGCGCTCGACGTTCTCGAACTTTCGCCCGAGGTCATCGCCGATACCCTTGGCGCGATCCTGAAATACCAGGACGATATCCAGAAGCTTCAAGGGTCGGAAGCCAAGCGCATCCTCGACGAGGCGCGCGCCTCGCTGGAGCCGGCCTGATGCTTCATCTTGCCGGAAATACTCTGGGGGTCTGGGGGTGAAACCCCCAGGCGCGAGACATGACCGAAGCCGCCCCGCTCGATCTGCCTGACAATCCGCGCCTTGCGCGCAACATCACCCATTTCGCCCGCGCCCTGCGCAAGGCCGGGTTGCCGGCCGGGCCGGGGCGGGTCGTTGACGCGATCCGGGCGGTGGAGGCGGCGGGCTTCACCTCGCGGAACGACTTCTTCTACACGCTGCGCGCCTGTTTCACCGCGCGGCCGGAACACCGCGCCGTCTTTGCCCAGCTGTTCCGCCTCTACTGGCGCGATCCCCGCTACGTGGAACACATGATGGCCATGATGCTGCCGGCCCTGCGCGGCGTCCAGCAGGAGCACGCGGCGCAGCCCGCGGAAAAACGCGCGGCCGAGGCCCTGCTCGACGGTGTGGAGCGCGAGGCGCCCGTGCCGGAGGCCGGGGAACACGACGAGGAGACGCAGATAGAGGTTGACGCCTCGCTCACCATGTCCGCCGAGGAGCGGCTCAGGACCCTCGATTTCGAACAGATGAGCACGGCCGAGATCGACAAGGCCAAGCGCATGCTGGCCCGCCTGACCCTGCCGGTCAAACCGCTGGCATCGCGCCGCGGACAGGCCAGCCATCTGGGGCCCCGGGTCGATGCGCGCCGGACCCTGCGCGCCGCGATGCGCCGCGGCGGCGAGATGCGCCGGATCCACATGGCACGCCCCCGCCCGCGCTGGCCCAACCTCGTCGTGCTGTGCGACATCTCGGGCTCGATGAGCCAATACAGCCGGATGGTGCTGCATTTCCTGCACGCGGTTGCCAATCACAAGGGCGCCGGCTGGGCGCGCGTGCATGCCTTCACCTTCGGCACGCAGCTGACCAACATCACGCGCCATCTGGCCACGCGGGACGTGGACGTGGCGCTGGCGGCGGCGGGACGCGAGGCGCAGGACTGGGAGGGCGGCACGCGGATCGGCACCTGCCTGCACGCCTTCAACCGGGACTGGTCGCGCCGGGTGACGGGGCAGGGCGCGGTGGTGCTGCTGATCACCGACGGTCTCGATCGCGACGATGCGGCCAGCCTTTCGCACGAGATGGAGCGGCTGCATCTTTCCGCCCGCCGGCTCATCTGGCTCAACCCGTTGCTCAGATGGGATGAATTCGCCCCGAAGGCGCAGGGTATCAAGGCCATGCTCCCGCATGTCGACAGTTTTCGTGCCGGCCATTCGATCGCCACGCTGGAAGAGCTGGCCGAGGCGATCTCGCGGCCGGACGACATGGGCGAAAAGGCCCGCCTCATGGCGGGAATCCGCTGACAGGACGTCTGCCGGTTCCTCGGCGGCGTGTGTCCTCCCCATATCGGCTGCAAGCGCGCCCACACCCAGGCGGCGTCGCGAACTGCAGATTGGAGGTCACCGGATGACACGCGGAAAGTTCAAGTCCACGACGGCGATATTGCTGGCGGCAAGCCTTGCCCTGCCGCAGCCGGCCCTTGCCCAGTCGGGCAACCTGTCCGCCGGCGACCGGCTTGCCCAGCAGGGCCAGGGCAACCAGAACCGGCAAGAAAAGAACGAGGACAAGCGGAACAACGGCCTGAGCGTCGAGGAGGTGCAGGAGCGGCTCGAGGAACAGGCCGGATCGGCGGCAGAGGCGCTCGGCCTCGGTAATGGAAAAGAGGGCGGTCAGTGGAGCGGCAACGGCCAGGGGCGGAACGAAAACCCGCAAAATGGGCGCGCCAACTTTGGCCGGCAGGGCGACGACACTGCCGAGCGCCGGCAAAAACAGGCCGGCGAGCGTCGTGAGACGCAAGGCAGAAACACCGAAGCGGGCCGTCAGAACCGGTCGTCGCAGGACAACCGCCAGCAGGCGACGGGAACGGACGACGACGGCGGCCTGCAGAGCGTGATCGAGGAACAGGCCAACGAGCTGCGCGACGCGCTCGGCGGCGACGGCAATGCCGGAAACGGACGTAGCGTCGGGGCCGACCAGAAACAGCAGGCCCGCCAGAAGGCGGAACGGGATGATCCCGGCCGCCTGAGCGCGCAGGAGCAGGCGCGGCGGGCCGCGCAGGCCGCCGCCGAAGCGCTGGGCGCGGCCGCGCTCACCGGGCAGGGCGAGGTGATCGACCGCTCACGCACTACAGTGTCGGACTCCGAGGCCCGCTCCTCGGCGGAGGCGTTCGGCACCGATGTGCGGGGGCGTCAGCGCCAGAACCGCGCCGCCGCGCAGGGTGACGATGATGACGGCCTTCTCAAGGCGCTTGGCGCGATCGCCGTGGCCGGGATCGGAACCTATGCCGTGGGGCAGATGCTCGATGGCGGGGGGCAGGTCGTTGCCAATACCGGCGACCGTGTCGTTGTCGAGAACGACGGCCATTACCGCGTGATCAAGGATGAAAGCGCGCTGCTGCGCCGCCCCGGCAACGAGGTCGCGCGGGAAACGTTCGCCGACGGCTCGGTGCGCACGATCGTCACCGCCCGGGACGGTTCGCAGACGATCACCGTGCGCGCACCGGACGGACGGGTTCTGCGGCGGGTCCTGCGCTACCCCGACGGCCGGCAGGTCGTGCTGATCGACGACACGCGGACCCCTGCCGAGGTCGACGTGTCGGCACTGTCGCGGTCCCGCGCGGGTTCTTACGACTACAACAATGCCGGTTCGGACGAGTTGCGCGCGGCGCTTCGGGCGGCCCAGACATCCGCGCCGAACCGGGCGTTCTCGCTCTACCAGATCCGGCAGATCGATGTCGTGCGCTACCAGGTGCCGGTGATCTCCCTCGACGCGATCAACTTCGAGACGGACTCGGCCGTGATCCAGCCCAGGGAGGCCGAGGAGTTGGCGGCGCTCGGCAACGCCATGCGGGATGCGATCGACCGCGACCCCCGGCAGGTTTTCCTGATCGAGGGGCACACCGATACCGTGGGTAGCGCGGCCTATAACCTGGCCTTGTCTGACCGCAGGGCCGAATCGGTGGCGCTGGCGCTGACCGAGTATTTCGATGTGCCCCCCGCCAACATGATCGTTCAGGGCTACGGCGAAACGGACCTCAAGGTGGAACGCTACGGCGATATCCGGGCGAACCGTCGCGCCGCGGTACGCAATATCACGCCGCTGCTGAACGGCGGCGGCTGACCCGGTCGGCGGCAAACGCGCGGTTTCGTTCGGGCCGCCCCCCTTGCAAAGGGGGGCGGCCTGTTGTCATCTGGGCGATGAGCGCGTCGCGTCTGCCGGGGTTGTGCGCCCTCCCGGTGCCGCGAAGGGCAGCCTGCGAAGAGCAAGACGCCGGAGCAGCATGGAAAAGGCCCGCATCCTCATCATGTGCTACGGCACGCGCGGCGACGTCGAGCCTTATGTCGCTCTCGCCCTTGGCCTCGGGGCGCGCGGGCACGAGGTCACGCTTGCGACGGCCCGGCAGTTCGGGGATTGGGTGGCCTCTTTCGGCGTGGCATTCGCGCCGCTCACGGATGACGCGATCGACCTGATACACAGCTCCGACGGCAAGGCGCTGGTCGAGGGGGCGGGCGGGCTGGTCCGTCGGGTGACGGCAGGGGGGCGCGTGGCGCGCGTCGCGCGCCGGGCGGGCGAGCAGCTGATCCGGGATGCGCTGGCGGTGGCCGAAACCGCCGACCCCGACCTGATCGTCTATCACCCCAAGGTGACGGCGGCGCCCCACATCGCGGAGGGCACAGGTCGCCCGGCCGTGATGGGGCTCTTGCAGCCGATCGTGCTGCCGACCGAGGCGTTTCCGCCTACCGGCCTGCCGCCGCTGTCGGTGCCCGGCTACAACCGGCTGGCCTACAGGCTGGTCTCGGCGTCCTACGCGCCGTTCCGAAAGGCCGTGAACCGTTTTCGCGACGAGGTTTACGGGCTGCCGCCCATATGCAGCGGGCACGAGGTCATCCTGCCCCCCGGCGCGGGGCTCATACCCATTCTGCATGCCGTCAGCCCGGCGGTCATACCGCGCCCGCCCGACTGGCCCGCGCATGCCTGCCTGACGGGCTATTGGCAACTGCCGCAGGATGATCGCTTCGAGCCACCCGCGGCGCTGAGCCGGTTTTTGTCCGAAGGGCCGGCGCCCGTTTACGTGGGGTTCGGCAGCATGGTGAGCGAGAACCCCGCGAAGCTGAGGCGCACCGTGACGGAGGCGCTGCGCCTTGCCGGGGTGCGCGGTGTGGTGGCCTCCGGCTGGGCGGGGTTCGAGGAAGGCGAGCGTGACGGCATGATCGTGATCCCTCCCGTGCCGCATGCATGGTTGTTTCCCCGGATGGCCGCGTTGGTTCACCATGGCGGCGCCGGAACCAGCGCCAGCGGGTTCGCCGCCGGAACGCCCTGCGTGATCTGCCCCTTCTTCGGGGATCAGCCCGGCTGGGCGCGGCGCAGCGTGGATCTCGGGGTGGGGGCCCGGCCGGTGCCGCGCAAGACGCTCGATCCCGAAAGCCTCGCGGCGTCGATCCGCGAGGCTGTGACCGACCCGCGGCTGAAGGCGAACGCGCGGGGGCTGGCGGACCGTCTGGCACGCGAGGATGGGGTCGCAACCGCCGCCGAGCTTATCGAGGCGCGTCTCGGCGGCGGACACGCGCCCGACACGCCGATCCCCGACAGGCCCCCGGCCTGAGGCGGGCGCGCCGCGCGCGATTTCGATTTGTGCACCCGCCGCCGCCGCACCATATTGTTGGCAGGTTCGCAGGCATTGCGGGCAAGGCCGGAGATAGCGCATGGACCGTTTCGACAACATTCCCGAAACCGCGCTGGCGTGGCACCGAGCGGGCAAGGGCGCGGCGCTGGCAACGGTGGTGGAGACATGGGGCAGCGCGCCGCGCCGGGTGGGCAGCCAGCTGGCGATATCGGGCGAGGCCGAGATCGCGGGCTCTGTCTCCGGCGGCTGCGTGGAGGGCGCGGTGGTGGCCGAGGCGCTCGACGCGATCGAGGAGGGCAGGCCGCTGATGCTTGAATACGGCGTCAGCGATGACGACGCGTTCGCCGTGGGGCTCGCCTGTGGCGGCACGATCCGCGTTCTGGTGGAACCCGTGGGGTCCGTCATGCCCGAGAAACTGCTCGAAGAGCTGGTCATCGCGCGTCAAGGGCGTGTGCCGGTCGCCTATGTCACCGGGCTGAACGTCGACCGGAAACTGCTGCGCGCGGGCCATGAACGAAGGTTCAGGATGGACCGTTCGGGATTCGAGGAGGACGGCGAGACGTTCATCGCCATCCACAACCCGCCCCTGAGGCTGATCATCGTCGGCGCCGTGCACATCGCGCAGGCGCTGGTGCCGATGGCCCGGATCGCGGGATACGACCCGGTACTGGTTGACCCGCGCGAAAGCTTTGCCAGCGAAGGCCGTTTTCCCGGCGAGACGGTCCTGCAGGACTGGCCGGACGAGGGCTTGCGCGCCATCGGGATGGATGGCCGCACGGCGCTGGTGCTGCTGACACACGACCCCAAGCTCGATGATCCCGCGCTTGTCGAGGCGGTCGGATCGGACGTGTTCTACATCGGCGCCCTCGGCTCCACGCGCACCCATGCCAAGCGCGTCGAACGCCTCCGCCAGCGCGGACTTGACGATGACCAGATCGCGCGCATCCACGCGCCGGTGGGCCTCGACATCGGGGCGGCGGGCCCTGCCGAGATCGCCGTCTCGATCCTGGCCGAGATGACGCAGGTTCTGAGGCGCGGCGCATGAAATTCGGCAACGTGCCCGTCGCACAGGCCGAGGGAACCCTGCTTGCCCATTCGCTCAGGCTGGCGGGGGGGAAACTGCGCAAGGGGCACCGGCTGGGCGCGGCCGATATCGCGGCGCTGTCGGATGCCGGTTACGAGGAGGTGACCGTGGCACGGCCCGGGCCGGGCGACCTTCTGGAAAACGACGCGGCCGAGACGCTGGCGCGGGCGATACACGACGGGGCCACGGGCCTGCGGCTGTCGCAATCCTTTACCGGCCGGGTCAACCTGCTGGCCGAGGGGCCGGGCGTGGTGCTGGTAGAGGCTGCGCGCATCACCGGCGCCAATTCCGTCGACCCGATGATCACCGTGGCCACGGTGCCCCCCTATCGCCAGATTCACGCCGACGGCATGGTGGCCACGATCAAGATCATATCCTACGCCGTGCCGCGCGACGCGGTGACAAGGGCGGCCGTCGCCGCGCGGGGGGCGATCCGGCTCGCTGCGCCGGTGCACCAGAGCGCAACGCTGATCGTCACCGACATCCCCGGCGGGCCCGGCCGCAAGGGCGTGGACGCGATCGCCACGCGGCTTGAGGGGCTTGGGATGACGCTGGCGGAGACGGTGACCGTTGCCCACCAAGAGGACGCGCTGGCGCGGACGGTGGCGGCTGCAGCCGGTGACATCGTGCTGATCCTGACCGGATCGGCCACCTCCGACCCGGCAGACACCGCCCCGGCGGCGCTGCGGCGTGCCGGGGGCAGGGTGGAACGTTTCGGCATGCCGGTGGACCCGGGGAACCTGCTGTTTCTGGGGGAAATCGGCCCCAAACCGGTCATCGGGCTGCCCAACAGCGCCCGCTCGCCCGTGTTGCACGGGGCGGACTGGGTGCTGTCGCGCGTTGCCTGTGGGCTGACGGTCACCAGCGCGGACATCGCGGCCATGGGGGTGGGCGGGCTGCTCAAGGAAATTCCGACCCGTCCGCAACCCCGGCAGGACCGCCGAAAGAGTTGAATGCGAAAAACATTCTTCTCAACTTGGCGGGGTCGTGTTTAACTCCGGAGGAGTGGACAAAAACCGATTTGGGAGGAGCCTCATGCCACAGGTCAGCATGACCGTGAACGGCAAGCCCGCGTCCGGCGAGATCGAAGGCCGCACGCTGCTTGTCGACTTTCTCAGGGAAACACTTGGGCTGACGGGCACGCATGTCGGATGCGACACCAGCCAGTGCGGCGCCTGCGTGGTTCATGTCGATGGCAAGGACGTGAAAGCATGCACCATGTTCGCCGCCGAGTGCGAGGGGTCGGAGGTGACCACGATCGAAGGCATGGCCCAGCCCGACGGTTCGCTCGGGACGGTTCAGCAGGCGTTCCAGGACCATCACGGCCTGCAATGCGGGTTCTGCACGCCGGGTATGGTGATGACGGCCGCCGCGCTTCTGGAGAAGAACCCCGACCCGACCGAGGCCGAGATCCGTGATTACCTCGAGGGCAATATCTGCCGCTGCACCGGCTATCACAACATCGTCAAGGCAGTCATGGCCGCGGCCGGCCAGGACGTCTCGAAGATCGCCGCGGAATGATCGCGTAACGCTCATCGAGCCCTCTTGCGGGCTCTCTTCGCGAAGAGGTCCGAAAGGACCGATGAGCGCACGGAGGAAACAGGGAGGACAGACCATGCCCAAGGACGGCAGGATAGGCGCCGGCACCAAGCGGCGCGAGGACGTGCGGTTTCTCAGCGGAACCGGGAACTACACCGACGACATCAACGTGCGCGGGCAGGCCTACGTGCATTTCCTGCGCTCGGATGTCGCCCATGGAAGGATCAACGGCATCGACACCTCCGAGGCGGAGGCGATGCCGGGGGTGATCCGTGTCTTTACCGGGGACGATTTTGCCGACGTGGGCGGCATCCCCTGCGGCTGGCAGGTCAGCGACAAGCACGGTCAGCCCATGCAGGAGCCCAAGCACCCGGTGCTGGCGCAGGGCAAGGTGCGCCACGTGGGGGACCCGATCGCCGCGGTCGTGGCCGAAACGCGCGAGCAGGCCCGCGACGCGGCCGAGGCCATCATGGCCGATATCGACGAGTTGCCTGCCGTGATGGACATGAAGGCCGCGCTGGCGGACGGCGCGCCGAAGGTGCATGACGATCTGACATCGAACCTGTGCTACGACTGGGGGTTCGTCGAGGAGAACAAGGCCGCCGTCGATGAGGCGATCGAGACCGCCGCGCACGTGACGACGCTGGAGCTGGTCAACCAGCGCCTTGTGGCCAACCCGATGGAGCCGCGCGTGGCCGTGGGCGATTATGCCCGCGCGGGTGACGAGAGCACGCTCTACACCACGTCGCAGAACCCGCACGTCATCCGGCTGCTGATGGGCGCGTTCGTGCTGGGGATTCCCGAGCACAAGCTCAAGGTCGTGGCGCCGGATGTGGGCGGCGGCTTCGGCTCCAAGATCTTCCACTATGCCGAGGAGGCCTTCTGCACCTTCGCGGCGAAGGCGCTCAACCGCCCGGTGAAATGGACCTGTACACGGTCCGAGGCGTTCATTTCGGATGCGCAGGGCCGCGACCACGTCACCCGGATCGAGCTGGCGCTGGACGCCGACAACAACTTCACCGCGATCCGCACCGAGACCCATGCCAACATGGGCGCCTACCTGTCGACATTCGCGCCGTCGGTGCCCACCTACCTGCACGGCACTTTGATGGCGGGCAACTACAAGACCCCCAATATCTACGTGAACGTCAAGGCGGTGTTCACCAATACCGTACCGGTCGATGCCTATCGCGGTGCCGGGCGGCCCGAGGCCACGTACCAGCTGGAACGCGTGATCGACAAGGCCGCGCGCGAGCTGGGCGTCGATCCGATCGCGCTGAGGCGCCAGAACTTCGTCACCGAGTTTCCCTATGCCACGCCGGTGGCCGTGGAATACGACACCGGCGACTACGTGGCGACAATGGACAAGCTGGAGGAAATCGCCGACATCAAGGGCTTCGCCGCGCGGCGCGCGGAAAGCGAGAAGAACGGCAAGCTGCGGGGGTTGGGCGTGAACTGCTATATCGAGGCCTGCGGCATCGCGCCGTCAAACCTCGTGGGGGCCCTCGGCGCGCGCGCGGGGCTTTATGATGCGGCCACCGTGCGGGTGAACGCCACCGGCTCGATCTCGGTCATGGTGGGGGCGCATTCCCACGGGCAGGGTCACGAAACCGCCTTTCCGCAGGTGGTGGCCGAGATGCTGGGGATCGACCCGTCCATGATCGACATCGTGCACGGGGACACCTCGAAGATCCCGTTCGGCATGGGCACCTATGGCTCGCGCAGCCTGTCGGTCTGCGGCTCGGCAATGGTGCGCGCGACCGAGAAGATCATCAACAAGGCCAAGAAGATCGCCGCGCACCTGCTGGAGGCCAGCGAGGCCGACATCGAGCTCAAGGACGGCCAGTTCACCGTCGCGGGCACCGACAAGTCGGTGGCCTGGGGTGACGTGACGCTGGCGGCCTACGTGCCGCACAACTACCCGCTGGACGAGATCGAGCCGGGGTTGGAGGAAACGGCCTTCTACGACCCGGCCAACTTCACCTACCCGGCGGGGGCCTATGCCTGCGAGGTTGAGGTCGACCCCGAGACCGGCAAGGTGACGGTGGAACGCTTTGCCGCGGCGGACGATTTCGGCAACATCATCAACCCCATGATCGTCGACGGGCAGGTGCATGGCGGCATCGGGCAGGGCATCGGGCAGGCGCTGCTGGAAAACTGTGTCTATGACGAGAACGGCCAGCTGCTGACCGGGTCCTACATGGATTACGCCATGCCGCGCGCCGACGATGTGCCGTTCTACGCCGTCGACCATTCCTGCCAGACGCCGTGCACGCATAACCCGCTCGGCGTGAAGGGCTGCGGCGAGGCCGGGGCCATCGGGTCGCCGCCCACGGTTGTCAACGCGGTGATCGACGCGCTGCAATCGGGCGGTCACAAGGTGGATCATATCGACATGCCGGTCTCGCCGTCGCGGGTCTGGGAAGCGATGCAAGGGTAAGGAGCAGGACCGATGTACGCATTCGATTTGGAACGCCCCGCGACCGTGGCTGACGTCGTCAAGGCGCTGGCCGAGGAGGACGCGCAGCCGCTTGGCGGCGGGCAGACGCTGATCCCGACGCTGAAACAGCGCCTTGCAATGCCGTCCAAGCTGGTCAGCCTCGGCGGCGTAGATGAAATCAAGGGGATATGTCTCGACGATGACGGCCGTGTCTGCATCGGGGCGGCCACCACCCATGCCGAGGTCGCCGCGCAGGAGCACTATCCCACGCTGGCGCATCTGGCTGGTAATATCGGCGACCCTGCCGTGCGCAACCGGGGGACCATCGGCGGCAGCCTGGCCAACAACGACCCTTCCGCCTGCTACCCGGCGGCGGCTCTGGCCTCGAACGCCACGATCGTCACCAACAGCCGGGAGATCGCGGCGGATGACTATTTCCAGGGCATGTTCGAGACCGCGCTGGAGGAAGGCGAGCTCATAACCGAGGTGAAGATACCGGTGCCGGAGGCGGCTGCTTACATGAAGTTCGAGCAGCCCGCCTCGCGCTTCGCGCTCGTGGGGGCCTTCGTGGCAAGGTTTTCCGACGGGGTGCGGGTGGCGATCACCGGCGCGTCGAACGACGGTGTTTTCCGCTGGTCAGAGGCCGAGGCGGCACTTGGCTCGGACTTCTCCTCCGGCGCTGTCGAAGGGCTCACGCTGGACGGCTCCGGCATGATCTCGGACGTGCATGGCTCAGGGGCCTACCGCGCCCATCTCGCCGGGGTGATGACGCGGCGGGCGGTCGCGGCCGCGGGCTGAAACCAGCTGGCAGCGGCCTCCCCGCCCCCGGTGACGGGGGGCGGGGAGGCGGGCCAGGGCCCCTAGCAGCCGAGGTGGCCATCCACCTCCAGCGGTTCGAGTATCAGGGTGCGCGCGCCGTCGTGGGCTTTCGGGCTCCATTCGCCCTTTGCGCCCTGTCCGGCCCACCCCCACTGGCCGCCGCGTACCGCGCCCGTTTTCGACAGCACATCGAAGTTGAACCAGCCGGTGCGCGATCCGTTGGTGAAATGACCGACGAACCCGTTGCCGTCCCACATGCCGGCGATCACGCCCTTGTCCGCGTATGCCCCCAGAAGGAACAGGTCGCGTGATGTCAGTTCGAGCATCCCGAAGCGGCTCTGGTAGAGGCCGTCGAGGATTGCCCGGTCTTGCGGCAACGTCCGGGTGAGCGCGCCGTTCCGGCTGAAATTGCTCAGCCGGTCGGGGGCGGGGCCGGTGCGGCGCCCGGTCCATTCGCCATCGGGCGGGCTGTCGTGCCACGCCCAAAGGCCGCCGAAGCGGTCGCGCCGGTTCCCCTTGAGCACGAACTGGAAGCTGCCGTTACGCTCCCCGTTGGTGAAGACACCCGCGGCGCATCGCCCGGCGTCGATGATACGGCCAACGAGGATGCCGCGATCGGCGTAATCCCCGATGATATAATCGAAACCGTTCTGCCGGATCTGGTGTATCCGCAATTCTCCGAAGCTGCTCTGCCATCGCCCCGAGAACGGCTCGACCGGAGCGGGCGGCGCGGCGTTCTGTACCTGCGAGGTCGCGTTGGCATCGCCAACGGCAAGCATGGCGAGCGCAAGGACCCCCGCGGTAAACAAGGCAGACATGGTTCGACGTGGCATCGGGACCTCCGTTTCACATGGGCAGGTGCGGTCTCACCCCCGCGTGACACGGCAGGCCGTCATCGTTCAATATCAGCCTGCGTTCGCGTGACGGATGTGCTCGTGCCGTCACGCCTCGTCGAACCAGAGGCGCGGCTCGGCGATCTCGACCGAGTTGCCCGCCGGGTCCCTGAAATAGATCGACCGTGCGCCGTTCGGCCAGTCGAAATCGGCCTCTACGGCGTGGCCTGCCGCCTCCAGCCGGGCACGCCAGAGCGTTATTTCCTCTCTCGAGGCGGCAAAGCACACATGGCCCGGCCCGTCAGCCCCGTGCGGCGGCACCGGCAGGCGCGGCGAAGGGGGGCCGAGCGCCGTGGCGCGCGGGTTGAAGACGAGCAACACGGCCCGGCCGACGCGATAAAAGACGTGCCGCCCCTCCACGCGCGTGATTTCCCGAAGCCCCATCAGCCCGCCATAGAACGCGTCCGCGGAGTCGAGATCCTCGGCATATATCGCGGCTTCCAGGATCGCGGACGGGGCGGGTGCGGGGGGCAATGGCGTCTCGGTCGTCATTGGCCAAGCGTACGCGCCTTGCCGTGCGTGCGCAAACGCCGCGACCGACCGTGTCTTGTTTCAGCGCCGCCGCGCGGGCGGTGGATGCAGTGCGGCGGTGGCGCGCGGCAGGCCTGCCGGCGGGCTGGCGGCCACGGCCGGTGCGAGTTCCCGCAGCAGCTTGCGGCGCATCGCCGCCTCGTAGGCGGCAAAGCCTTGTACACTCTCGACGAAGGCGCTTGGCCCCGCGATCACGTTATCGCGGAAGTATCGGCTCAGGCGGCGGATATCGACCTCGCCCGACCCCGGCGTCCCCGGTGCGCGGCCAATGACAAGTCCGTTCACCGTGATGCGCGCCGCCTCCATCGCGGCGCGTACGCTTGCGGGGTCCGGCCCGGTGTTGCTGAGGCCATCACCGGACATGTCGAGCGTTCTGCGCGTGCAGCCGGGCCGGCGGCGCAGCATGTCATGGCCAAAACGCATCGCCGCGCCAAGCGCCGTGCGCCCCAGCCGCCCCACGCGCGGGGTGTCCGTCAGAAGCCGCGCGATGCCGGCAAGCGCCTGTCGGCTCTCGACCGGCGTCCAGTCGACCACAAGCGCCTGTTCGTAGGCGCTGCTCCATTCGAAGACGGCCAGTTCCACGTGCGCCTGTGAATGGGTGAGCAGGGCATTCACCACCGCGTCATCCAGAAGCGCCCGCGCCAGCCCTTCGCGCTGAAGGCGGAACTCGGCGGGATCGACCGACAGCGACACGTCAAGGCCAAGCGCAAGCGCCTGCCGGCACTGCTGGGCCGCCGGCATCGTGGCGGCGCTGCAAAGCGCGGCGATCGCCAGTGCCAGCGCGGGCAGGGGCCGCAGCGCCGGCCGGTGGCGCCGTGTGATCGTTCCCGCTGCTGCCGATGATGCCATGCGCCCCATGCCGTCCCGTGACCCCCTGTCCACGATAGACCGCGATCCCCCGGACGCAAATCACGATCCGCGTGCGGGCCACCCCCCGGCGCGCGTGGCCGCCGGGGGCTGTGGATAACTGTCATATAACGGACACGGAATCGCTGTAGGCGATATCACAATATCTTCCTGCGCATGCAGGGCTTGTCAGGTTGAAAACGCGATATATAGTGAACTCAGACAAGGGGCGGGGCGTCCCGCGCCGGACCGGAACACACGAGGTACATCGGGCGGGGGCGAGCGAGCAGATGGACGGGGATTTCAGAACAGAGTTTGTCAGGGAACCTTCCGCGCTGAAACAACATCCGGCGCTCGTGCTCAACGCCGACTACAGGCCGCTGTCATACTATCCCCTTTCGCTATGGCCATGGCAGGATGCGGTCAAGGCGGTTTACCTTGATCGCGTGGACATCGTGGCCGAGTACGAGGATACGGTCCGAAGCCCGAGCACCGAGATACGCATACCGAGCGTCATTGTCCTGAAAGACTATGTCAAACCCCTGAAGCGCGTGGCATTCACGCGCTTCAATCTTTTTCTGAGGGACGAATTTTCCTGCCAGTACTGCGGGTCGAGGGGCGATCTGACATTCGATCATGTCGTGCCACGGGCGCGGGGCGGCACGACCAACTGGGAAAACGTTGTCGCGGCGTGCAGCAAGTGCAACCTGCAAAAGGGGGCGCGCAGCCTGCGGCAGAGCGGCATGACGCTGCGCAAGCCGCCACGCCGTCCCGGCGCGGAAGAGCTGCGGAACATGGGGCGCAAGTTCCCGCCCAACCATCTGCATGAAAGCTGGCTGGATTTCCTCTACTGGGACGCCGAGCTGGAGGCCTGACCGCCCGTCGCGCCAAGGCTTGCAATCGGGGGCCTCGTTGCGCATCCTTGCCGCCTGCCTGCACGCACACGGAGAGGGCGATGGCGGCCTCGAAACTTACCCAGGATCCTCACAAGGTCCGGGAAAACCGCGAAAAGAACCTGGAGACGGCAATCGGCCGCGAGGTGCGCGAATTCCGTCATGCCCGCGGCATGACGGTGGCCGACCTCGCCGAGGCGACGGGCCTTTCGGTCGGCATGCTGTCGAAGATCGAGAACGGTGTGACCTCGCCCTCGCTGACCACCCTGCAAGCCTTGTCTGCGGCCCTTGCCGCGCCCGTGACGGCGTTCTTCAGGCGCTTCGAGGAACGACGCGAGGCGGTGCACGTCAAGGCGGGCGAAGGGGTGGAGACGGAGCGCGCAGGCACGCGGGCGGGCCACCAGTACAACCTGCTCGGTCATCTTGGCGCCAACAACAGCGGGGTGGTGGTGGAGCCTTACCTGATCACGCTGAGCGAGGAATCCGATACCTTCGAGACGTTCCAACACGAGGGCGTCGAGCTGCTCTATATCCTCGAGGGCGAGGTGGGCTACCGCCACGGGGACCAGAGGTTTCACCTTCGCCCTGGTGACAGCCTTTTTTTCGACGCCGACGCACCGCATGGACCCGACAAGCTGATCCGCCTGCCGATCCGTTACCTTTCGGTTATCTCGTATCCAAGCGGCGGTGCGTAGGAACACGCCGGGTGGCGGCGCGCGCCGGTTGGGCTGACAGGGGTGCTCACCCGGTGTCATCTTCGTTTGACATGTGAAATTTTCTTCTTACGTCGTTGAACGGACGGGAACAATGGGCGCCGGCAGGGCAAGGGCCAACCTGTTTTCATTCGGCGCCCTCGACGACACATCGGCGGCCCGGGAACCCACAAGCGCGGGATCACACGAATGTACGCTGCCACCGTCGTCGTCATGCAGAGCGATCCCGACCTTCGCGCGGGCATGGAAAAATCGCTTGCAGCCGAGGATTGCAGGATCGTCCGCTGCGGCACCGTCGCGGAGCTTTCGACGAAACTTTCGCAGGTCGATGCCGACATCATCGTGGTGGATGCCCATCCCCCGGACGGCGACGGCTGGGAGCTGGTCAAGGATCTTCGGCGCGAACGTGATTGCGGGATCGTGATGGTGTCGCCCCGCGATGACGAAACCGATGTCATTCTCGGGCTGGAATTCGGGGCCGACGATTTCGTCGCCAAGCCCGACCGTTTTCGCGAGCTTCGTGCGCGCGTCAAGGCGGTGCATCGGCGGACCGCGGGCTTTTCCGCGTTTCGCGCGAACCTGCAAAGCGTCCCGGGTATGACCTATCATACAGCCGCCGGTCTGCGTATCCACGGCGGGGCGCGAACGGTGAAACGTCCCACCGGAGAGCCGGTGGATCTCACGACCCTGGAATTCGACGTGCTTGCCGCGTTGGCATCGCGGCCCAACCACGTGTTCACCCGCGCGGAGCTCAAGGACGTGGTGCGCGGGCCCGGCTGGTCGTCCGACGAGCGGATTATCGACGGGCTGGTCAGCCGGCTGCGCAGCAAGCTGTTCCCCGAAGGCGGCGGGCATCACATTATCAAGACGGTCCGCGGCAGGGGGTACGTGCTGGTGGACGAGGACGGGCATGCCGAGCCGGGTCGGGATATTTCCTAAGAAGAAAAATAAATTCTCTCTATTGAAACATCCCGGCGGGATCGCTAGCCTCCCGGTCATCGGATGACGGAGGGGCGTATGTGCGGAATCGTCGGACTTTTCCTAAAGGACAAGGCGCTGGCGCCGCAGCTCGGGGCGCTGCTGACGGACATGCTTGTCACCATGTCGGATCGCGGCCCCGACAGCGCGGGCATCGCCGTATACGGCGAGGGGCGCGCGGGCGAGGTCAAGGTGACGGTGCAATCGTCGGACAGCGGGGCGCTTGACGGGCTTGGCGCCGCGCTTGGCGAGGCCATCGGCGCCGATGTGGGCGCGCGTATCGTTGACACGCACTGCGTGCTGACCCTGCCAGCGGACAAGCTGGACGCGGCGCGAGACTGGCTGCGGGTGAACCGGCCGGACGTCAGGGTGATGAGCGCCGGCGAAACGGTCGAGATATTCAAGGAGGTCGGCCTGCCGGGCGACGTGGCGCGCCGGTTCGACCTGCCGCACATGTCGGGCACCCACGGCATCGGGCATACGCGGATGGCCACCGAGTCGGCCGTCACCACCATGGGGGCGCACCCGTTCTCGACCGGCGCCGACCAGTGCCTGGTGCATAATGGCTCGCTTTCCAACCACAACTCCCTGCGGCGCAGGCTGGCGGGGCAGGGCGTGCAGGTCGCCAGCGAGAACGACAGCGAGGTCGCGGCCGCCTACCTGACGTCGCGCATGCAGCAGGGGCGCAGCCTGGGCGAGGCGCTGGAGGACGGGCTGGATGATCTCGACGGGTTTTTCACCTTCGTGGTGGGCACGCGCGACGGTTTCGGCGTTCTGCGCGACCCGATCGCCTGCAAACCGGCGGTGATGGCCGAAACCGACCAGTACGTTGCCTTTGGCAGCGAATACCGCGCGCTGGTGGGTCTGCCCGGCATCGATGCGGCCCGGGTGTGGGAACCCGAACCGGCAACTGTCTATTTCTGGAAGCACTGACATGCAGACACTCGATCTTGGCAATGAGGGCTTGCGCGCCGTGAACGCCGCGCTGCAGTCGCAGAACCGCGAGACGAACCAGACCGCCTGGGAGATCACCAATCCCCGTGGCAGCCATGCCATTGCCGTGGGGCTGGATGCCCCGGTCGAGGTGCGGGTGCAGGGCTCCACCGGCTACTACTGCGCGGGGATGAACAAGCAGGCCACCGTGCAGGTGCAGGGCAATGTCGGCCCCGGCGTGGCCGAGAACATGATGAGCGGCACGGTGATCGTCGAGGGCGATGCCAGCCAGTATGCCGGGGCCACGGGCCATGGCGGGTTGCTGGTCGTGCGCGGCAACGCCGCCAGCCGCTGCGGCATCTCGATGAAGGGGATCGACATCGTGGTGCAGGGCAGCGTCGGGCACATGTCGGCCTTCATGGCGCAGGCGGGCAACCTCGTCGTCTGCGGCGACGCGGGCGATGCTCTGGGGGATTCCATATACGAGGCGCGACTTTTCGTGCGCGGCAGCGTCAAGAGCCTCGGTGCCGACTGCGTCGAGAAGGAGATGCGCCCCGAACACCACGAGATCCTGCGCGACCTGCTGGAGCGCGCCGGCGTGGACGCCCGGCCGGAGGAGTTCCGCCGCTACGGCTCGGCGCGCAAGCTCTACAATTTCGACATCGACAACGCCTACTGAGGAGGGCCGCCCATGGCCGAAGATGACACGCCCCCGCGCACCCTTCCCAAGCAATCCGCCACCTTCACCCCCGAGGTGAACGCCGAGATCCGCCGCGCGGCGGCGACCGGCATCTACGACATCCGCGGCGGCGGGGCCAAGCGGCGGGTGCCGCATTTCGACGACCTCGTATTCCTTGGCGCCTCGATGAGCCGCTATCCGCTGGAAGGTTACCGCGAGCGCTGCGACACGAATGTCACGCTCGGCACGCGGTATGCGAAGACGCCGATCGAACTCGACATTCCCGTCACCATTGCCGGTATGTCCTTCGGTGCGCTTTCGGCGCAGGCCAAGGAGGCGCTCGGGCGCGGGGCCAGTGCCGCGGGCACGTCCACCACCACTGGCGACGGCGGGATGACGGCCGAGGAACGTGGCGAGTCGAAAACGCTGGTCTACCAGTACCTGCCGTCACGCTACGGGATGAACCCCGATGACCTGCGCAAGGCCGACGCGATCGAGGTCGTGGTGGGGCAGGGGGCCAAGCCCGGCGGCGGGGGCATGCTGCTCGGCCAGAAGATTTCGGACCGCGTGGCCGAGATGCGCACGCTGCCCAAGGGAATCGACCAGCGCAGCGCCTGCCGTCATCCCGACTGGACCGGCCCCGACGATCTGGAGATCAAGATACTGGAGCTGCGCGAGATCACCGGCTGGGAAAAGCCGATCTATGTCAAGATCGGCGCGGCACGCCCCTATTTCGACACCACGCTGGCGGTCAAGGCCGGGGCCGACGTGGTGGTGCTTGACGGGATGCAGGGCGGCACCGCGGCCACGCAGGACGTTTTCATAGAGCATGTGGGCATTCCCACGCTGGCCTGCATCCGCGAGGCGGTGCAGGCGTTGCAGGATCTGCAGATGCACCGCGAGGTCCAGCTGATCGTGTCGGGCGGCGTGCGGTCGGGGGCCGACGTGGCCAAGGCATTGGCACTGGGGGCGGATGCCGTCAGCATCGGCACCGCGGCGATGATCGCGCTTGGCGACAACGACCCGAAGTGGGAAGAGGACTACCGCCGGATGGGCACCACTGCCGGCGCCTATGACGACTGGCACGAGGGGCGCGACCCGGCCGGGATCTCGACACAGGACCCCGAGCTGGCCGCCCGGCTGGACCCGGTGGAAGGCGGCCGTCGGCTGCGCAACTATCTCAAGGTGATGACGCTGGAATGCCAGACGCTCGCGCGGGCCTGCGGCAAGAACCACGTCAATCACCTGGAGCCGGAGGATCTCGCGGCGCTGACGCTGGAGGCGGCGGCGATGGCGCGGGTACCGCTGGCGGGCACGACATGGTATCCCGGCCAGCCCGGTGCCGCTTTCTGAGGCAATTGCGGCATGGGCGGGCGGACAGACCCGCCCTGCCGCTTTGACACCACCACCGGGTTCGGCAACGATCGGCCCGGACAAGGCATGAAAAATCAAAAGCGACAGGGAGCGATTTCAGCATGACAGTGGATCTGGCCGCCTACGCCGCGGATAACGGCGTCAAGTACTTCATGATCTCCTTCACCGATCTGTTCGGTGGGCAGCGGGCCAAGCTCGTGCCCGCACAGGCCATAGGCGAGATGCAGCACGAGGGGGCGGGCTTTGCCGGCTTTGCCACGTGGCTCGACATGACACCGGCGCATCCGGACATGCTGGCCGTGCCGGACCCGGATTCCGTCATCCAGCTGCCATGGAAGCCGGAAGTCGCATGGGTCGCCGCCAACCCGGTCATGGAGGACGTGGATGTCGCGCAGGCCCCCCGCAACGTGCTGCGGCGCTTGATACACCTGGCCGCGGGCGATGGCATGCATGTCAAGACGGGTATCGAGGCGGAGTATTTCCTGCTTACCCCGGACGGCAACCAGATCAGCGACCCGCTCGATACCGCCGAGAAGCCCTGCTATGACCAGCAGGCGGTGATGCGGCGCTACGACGTGGTGCGCGAGGTCTGCGACTACATGCTGGAACTGGGCTGGGGGCCGTACCAGAACGACCACGAGGACGCCAACGGCCAGTTCGAGATGAACTGGGAATTCGACGACGCGCTGCGTACGGCCGACAAGCACTCCTTCTTCAAGTTCATGGTCAAGTCGGTGGCCGAGAAGCACGGCTTCCGCGCGACCTTCATGCCCAAGCCGATCGAGGGGCTGACCGGCAATGGCTGCCACGTGCACGTCTCTGTCTGGGACGGGCCGGGCGATGCGGCGCGCACCAACGTCTTCGCCAGCGAGCCGGGCGGCGACAGCCCGACCGCAGAGCTTGGCCTGAGCGAACAGGGCGCGCATTTCCTCGGCGGCATCATGAAGCACGCCTCGGCGCTTGCCGCGATCACCAATCCCACGGTGAACAGCTACAAGCGCATCAATGCGCCCCGCACGCAATCCGGCGCGACATGGGCGCCCAACACGGTGACGTGGACGGGCAACAACCGCACGCACATGGTGCGCGTGCCCGGCCCCGGCCGGTTCGAGCTGCGCCTCGCCGACGGTGCCGCCAACCCTTATCTCCTTCAGGCCGCGGTCATCGCCGCAGGCCTCAGCGGCATCCACGGCAAGGCTGATCCCGGCAAGCGCCACGACATCGACATGTATGCCGAGGGCCACAAGGTGCGCGGGGCGCCCAAGCTGCCGCTGAACCTGCTCGATGCCCTGCGCACCTTCGACAAGGACAAGGAATTCAAGCGCATGATGGGAGAGGAGTTCGCGGCCGCCTTCCTCAAGATGAAGCACCAGGAATGGAATTCCTTCGTCTCGCATTTCTCGCGGTGGGAAAAGGAACACACGCTCGATATATGACCGGCCCGGCCGGTGGCACGCACGCCCCGCGAGACGCCGGTTGACACCGGCGGCGCGGGGCGTCTTATTGCCCGCGCAACAAGGGAGGACTCTCATGAAATTCCGTGCTTTGACAGCCGCGCTCCTGACGGCGGCGATGGCGATTCCCGCGGCGGCCGAAACCCGCGTGACCTACAAGTCGGCGAAATCCACCTCGTCCTACTACCAGATGGCGGTGCAGATCGCCGAGACGATGCAGCAGGCCTCGGACGGCGAGATCAGCGTCACCGTCGAGGAAAGCCAGGGGTCGGTCCAGAACGTCATGGAGGTCCGCGCCCGCGGGGGCGACTACGTCTTTACCACGCCGCCGGTGCTGGTGCGGCTGGCGCAGGGCGGCAAGGCGATGTTCGAGGGCAAGGGCGACCCGGCCTTCGGCGATATCCGCGCGCTCTTTCCCATCCCTTCGCTGACGATGCATTTCGTCATGAGCGCGGAGAGCGGCGCCGACAGCTTCGAGGACCTGCGCGGCAAGACCATCCTGCTGGGCAAGGGCAGCTTCGGCGCGCGCGAGGGCGAGAAATACCTCGGCATGTTCGGTGTCGAAGAGGATGTCGAGATCGCCGATGTCGAGCTGTCCAATGCCGTGCCGGCGCTGAAGAACGGCCAGATCGACGGCTTCGTGACTGCCGGTTCTTGGCCCGCACCCAACGTGGTCGAGGCCGCGGCCTCGACCGGCGTCACGGTCCTGTCGCTGACCGATGAGCAGATCGAGCAGACCGGGCGCACCCGGCTGGTGATCCCCGCGGGCACCTATGCCGGCCAGCAAGAGGATATCGTCACCACCTCGCTGCCCGTGGTCGCCTACACCACCACCAAGATGGACGACGCCACCGCCTACGCGCTGACCAGGACGTTCTGGGAAAGCAAGGACAGCATGGCCGAGGCGGCCAAGTGGTGGAACGGCGTCAACGAGGGCCTGATGGACAACATCACCGGCAAGATCCACCCCGGCGCCGTGCGTTATTACCAGGAGGCCGGGTTCGCGCTGACAGACGCGCAGAAGTGAGCCTCGCCGAGATCAACGCCCCCGCGCGGTCGGGCATCGCGCGGGTCTTCTGGGCCAGCTTCGCGCTGGCCTCTGTCGTTTTCCATCTCGGGCTGGTGTTTTCCGGCCTTGTGCCCAACCTCGTGAGCCGCCCGCTGCACCTTGTTTTCGTGCTGCCATGGGTGCTCGTCTGGGGGCGGCAGGGTGTGTCGTTGTGGACCGGCGTTGCCCTTGCCGTGCTTGGCATCGCCGGCGCGCTCTGGGTGGCCGTGATGCACGATGCGCTCGGCGACCAGTACGGCTTTCTCGAAGGCAATTTCCAGCTGGGCATCGCGGCCGCCCTTGTATTCGTCGTGCTCGAGGCGGCGCGCCGCGCGATCGGCTGGCCCCTTCCCGTGGTGGCCGCGCTCGCACTGCTCTACGGGCTGTTCGGCCAGTACATACCCGGTCGCTTCGGCCATTCCGGCACGCCGCTGGAAAGCTTCCTGGGCACGCTCACCATCTCGGAAGGGGCGCTTTGGGGCACGCTCACGGCCGTTTCCGTCAACGTGGTTGCGGTGTTCGTGATCTTCGGCGCGGTGCTGAACGCCGGCGAGGCAGGGCAGGGGTTCATGAACGTGGCCGCCGCCGCGGCTGGACGGCTCAGGGGCGGGGCCGCCAAGGTGTCGGTGCTGTCCTCGGCGCTCTTCGGCTCGATCTCCGGCTCCGCCTCGGCCAACGTCGCCTCCACCGGGGCGATCACCCTGCCGGCGATGGACCGTCTGGGCTATCCCCGGCGGATCGCCGGCGCGGTCGAGGCGGTCGCGTCCTCCGGGGGGCAGATCATGCCGCCACTGATGGGGGCCGGGGCCTTCGTGATGGTGGAGCTGACGGGCGTGCCTTATACCGGGATCATGGCCGCCGCCGCGCTGCCCGCGCTGTTGTATTTCTGGGCGGCATGGATCGGGATCGACGGGTACGCCCGGCGGTTCGACCTGCGCGGGCTGGCACCCGAGGACCGGCCCGCCGCCCGCGACGTCGCGGTAACCTCTGCCTTCTTCCTCGTGCCGTTCGGGGTGCTGCTCTGGGGCATGTTCGGCCTCGGCGTGACGCCCCAGTATGCCGCCTGCCTTGCCATCTTTGCGGGGGTGGCGCTCCTGCTGACGGGCAGCGACCTGCGGCTGGACCTGCGGCGCACCGCGCGGCGGGCCGAGACGGCGCTCCTGACGGCCGGGCGGCAGGTGGCGCTGATCGGGTCGATCATCTTCTGCGCCTCTCTCGTGATCGGCGTGCTCGGTGTCACGGGGCTGGGGGTCAAGCTGACTTCGCTCATCCTTTCGGCGTCGGGGGGGCTGCTCTGGCCGTCACTGCTGCTGACCGCGCTGGCGTGTCTGGTGCTGGGCATGGAGGTGCCCACCACCGCGGCCTACGTGATCTGCGTGTCCGTGGCCGGCCCCGCGCTCATCGAGCTCGGCATGGAACCGCTGCAGGCGCATCTCTTCGTGTTCTGGTACGCTCTGCTGTCCACGATCACACCGCCCGTCTGCGGGGCGGTGTTCATCGCCTCGGGCATGATCGGGGAAAACTGGCTCAAGGTGGCGCTGACGGCAATGACCCTCGGTGTGGGGCTCTACCTCGTGCCCCTGGGAATGGTGGCGAACCCGGGGCTCATCGATCTTGCGCAAACCCCGGGGGCTGCCGTTCTTGCCGCGCTCAAGATCGCGGCGGGACTGGCCGCCATCAGCTGGGCCCTCGTGCGCCGGACCATGCCTCCGGCCCTGCGGATGGTCGCGCTCGCCGCGGGCGCCGCGCTGGTGCTGTGGCCTGTCTGAGGTTTCTTCTTGGGAAAAATACCCCGGGGGTGCGGGGGCAGCGCCCCCGCTCCGATCGGGGCCGCCGGTTCAGGCGTTGGCCTCGCGGATCTTGTCGGCGGCGTCCTTGTCATAGGTCACGCCGCTCTTGTCGAGCAGCTGGTCCAGCTCGCCCGACAGGGTCATCTCGGTGATGATGTCGCATCCGCCGACGAATTCGCCCTTGACGTAGAGCTGCGGGATCGTCGGCCAGTCCGAGTAATCCTTGATGCCTTGCCGGATGGCGTCGTCCTCCAGCACGTTGATGTCGCGGAATTCCACGCCCATGTAGTTGAGCACCCCGGCCACCCGGCTGGAAAACCCGCATTGCGGCATGGTCTTGGTGCCTTTCATGTAAAGCACCACGTCGTTGGCCTTCACCGTTTCCTCGATCTCGGTCTTTGCGTCTGTCATGTGCGACTCCTGGTCTTTCTGGTTGCCGGTCGGGGGCGCCGCGGCGCTGTCCTCGTCCACCGGCGGTGGGTCATATCCTGGCGCGGTCTCGTCCATCTGGAACCTTGCGCGGTGGTTTCCGGCGGCACCGTAACGCCGCCATCGCCGGAATTCCAACACCGCCGCCCAGACGAACACGACCATGAAAGGCGTCAGCAGGGCAATCACGTATGGGTTCGCCTCGATCTCCGGCAATGGTCCCAAACGGGCGGCCCCTCCTCACGCGCATGGTTGGAAAATGGTCTTGGCGGCGGATCGTGCAAGGCCGGCCGCGCCGTGGCTCACTCCGGCGCCTTGGTGGTGAGCGCAAGGGCGTGCAGCTCGCCCGCGGGGCCGTCCATCTTGCCCTTGAGCGCGGCATAGACGGCCCGCTGCTGCTGAACCCGGTTCATGCCGGCGAAGGAGGCATCGACCACCTCTGCCGCGTAGTGGTTCCCGTCGCCGGCCAGATCGGTGATCGTGATCTGGGCATCGGGAAACGCGGCGCGGATCAGATCCTCGATTTCTTGGGCTTGCATGGCCATCCCGGGCCCTCCTTCAGATCTTTCGTGTCGGGAAAGTAAGGCGGAAACCCACGCCCTTCAAGCACTCTTGCCGCAAGCTCTGCCCGGGTCATGGCCACAGCAGGTCGAGTCCCGCCATGTCGCCGATCCGTGCGCAATCGCGGTCATAGGCGCGCGTCATCCGCTCATGGGCCTCGGGCGCCCATGGTGCGAATGCATCCCGCTCTGTCGTCTTGGGGAACCGCGCCCGTGCCGTTTTCAGCGCGTCCCTGTCCGGCGCGGGGTGGTCTTGCAGCCACGCCGCCGCCTTGTCCGAGAGGCCCGGCCGCAAACGCCTGTCCGCGTGCGAGACCAGCGCGGCCATGCGCTCTCCCAGCAGGTGGGCGTGCAGCGCGGGGCCGAGCGCCCGGTAATCCTCGAACCGCCACACGATGAAGCGCGCGCCCGGGGCCGCAGCGCGCAGCCGTTCGAGCAGGTCCGACCAGCGCAGACGCTCCGGCGCGATCCCGGCGACGTAGTCCGCGAAGGAGCGGAAGGGACGGTGATGCAGGCTCTCGCTCCAGCAGGAGGGCAGGAAGGTCGCCGGGTTGCGGATGGCCAGCCCGATTCGCACCTCGTGGCCGGGCAAGAGCGCCATCAGCCGGCCAAGGCGGCGGTGCGCCCATGGATAAAGCCGCGTCTTGCGCATCAGCATCTTGCGGTCGGTGCCGCCCAGGATGTTCTCGTCCATCAGCAACGCGTGCCGCGCGGACCCGGCATGAAGCTGCAGGAAGGCGCGCGCCGCGCCCTGTCCGACCTCGGTGGCCATCCCGTCCCGGACCATGTTCATCACCGGCAGGAGATCGGCGCGCATTGCCTTGGGACCGATCACCGCGGTGCCCTGCCGGGCGAGCTCGGATGCGGCCCCGGCCAGGCTGTGTTGCAGGTGGCTCGACGCGGTCTTGTGCGCACCGACGAGGAAGGTGAGCCGCCGGTGCACTGGCTCAGCCGAACAATGTGCCGAAACTCGACCGGAACACCTCGGACAGTTCCTGCAGCGGGGCCGTGGCGCCGCCGATCGTCACGGCATCCCCGCCGAAGCGCCCCACGGTCCGGATGGTGACGCCGGCCTGTGCGGCGGCGGCCATCAGGGCCTCGGCCGCGTCGAAGTTGCAGGCGACGAGGTAGCGCCCCTGGTCCTCGCCGAAGAGCTGCCCCATCTCGGCGTCATCCAGCGTGACACCCACGCCCGCCAACTCGGCCATCTCGAACGCGGCAAGGGCCAGCCCCCCGTCGGAAAGATCCGTGCACGCGCGGATCCACCGGGCGTTGGCGCGGATGAACTCGCCGTTGCGGATCTCGGCATCAAGGTCGACGGGGGGCGCGTCGCCCTCGGCGCGGTTGAACACCTCGGCCAGCAGCGCCGACTGGCCCAGATGTCCGCCGCCGTCGCCGACCATCAGCGCGACGTGGCCCTCGCGCGCCGTCCCCGTGATCGCCTGCGCCGCGTCGTGGATCAGGCCCACCGCGCCGATGGTGGGCGTGGGCAGGATCGCCGCGCCGTCGGTTTCGTTGTAAAGCGACACGTTTCCCGAGACGATGGGCATGTCCAGCACGCCGCAGGCCGCGCCGATGCCGCGGATCGCGCCCACCAATTGCCCCATGATCTCGGGCTTTTCGGGATTGCCGAAATTCAGGTTGTCGGTTGCGGCCAGCGGGAGCGCGCCGAGCGCCGTGAGGTTGCGGTAGGCCTCTGCCACGGCCTGCTTGCCGCCCTCGACGGGGTTGGCCTGCACGTAGCGGGGCGTCACGTCCGAGGTGAAGGCCAGCAGCTTGTCGGTGCCGTGTACGCGCACCAGCCCCGCGCCTTGGCCGGGGGTGCGGACGGTGTCGGCCATGACCATGGTATCATACTGCTCGTACACCCATTGGCGGGAGCAGTAGTTGGCCGACGATATCAGCGCCCGCAGCGCATCCACCGGGTCGACCGCCGGCACGGTGGCCGGGTCGAGCGATTCGGCGGCCGCGGGCTCTTCCCACGGCCGGTCGTATTCGGGGGCCGACCCCGACAGCGTGGCCAGCGGCAGGTCGGCCTTGACCGTGTTGCCCTGCATGACGAGAAAACGGTCCTCGGCGATGGTCTCGCCCACGATGGCGAAATCGAGGTCCCACTTGTCGAATACCGCGCGCGCCTCGGCCTCCTTTTCGGGGCGCAGCACCATCAGCATGCGCTCCTGGCTCTCCGAGAGCATCATCTCGTACGCGTTCATGGCCGCTTCGCGTTGCGGGACCGCGTCGAGGTTCAGCCGCACGCCAAGCCCGCCCTTGTCGCCCATCTCGACCGCCGAGCAGGTCAGGCCGGCGGCGCCCATGTCCTGGATCGAGATGACGGCGCCCGTTGCCATCAACTCCAGCGTGGCCTCCATCAGGCGCTTTTCCGTGAACGGGTCGCCAACCTGGACGGTTGGCCGTTTTTCTTCGATCGACTCGTCGAATTCCGCGCTGGCCATGGTGGCGCCGCCGACGCCGTCGCGGCCCGTCTTGGCGCCAAGATAGACCACCGGCATGCCCACGCCCGAGGCGGCGGAGTAGAAGATGCCATCTGCCTCTGCCAGACCGGCGGCAAAGGCGTTCACCAGGCAGTTACCGTTATAGGCCGGATCGAAGCGGATTTCGCCGCCCACCGTGGGCACGCCGAAACAGTTGCCGTATCCGCCGATCCCCTCGACCACGCCATGCACCAGTTGGCGGGTTTTCGGGTGCTCGGGGTCGCCGAAACTGAGCGAATTCATCGCCGCGATGGGGCGCGCGCCCATGGTAAAGACGTCACGCAAAATGCCGCCCACGCCCGTGGCCGCGCCCTGGTAGGGTTCGATGTAGGACGGGTGGTTGTGGGATTCCATCTTGAACACGACGGCCTGCCCGTCGCCGATATCGACCACCCCCGCGTTCTCGCCCGGCCCGCAGATGACCTGCGGCCCGTCGGTGGGCAGGGTGCGCAGCCATTTCTTGGATGACTTGTAGGAGCAGTGCTCGTTCCACATGGCCGAGAAGATCCCCAGCTCCGTGAATGTCGGTTCGCGGCCGATGATCTGCAGGATACGGTCGTATTCCTCGGGTTTGAGGCCGTGGGCCTCGATCAGCTCGGGCGTTATGTCCGGCTCTTTCATGTCGGTGGGATCCCCTTGCTCCGGTCAGCGCCTCTTTAGGCCATAGCGCGGGCCGGGAAAAGAGGGGAGCTTGACCATGCCAGGCGAATGGCGTTGGGTTGGCGTGGATCACGCGGAGGATTGGATGGAACGCGTCGAAAATCCCTGGCGGGGCACGGGCCTTTCGCCGGATACGCTGTCCGGTGCGCCGTGGCCCAGCACCGACGCGCAGGCGCCGGCCGCGCTGCTGTCGCGGTGTCCGCGGGCGCGCGAGACGCCGCTCGTCCCGGTGGACGGCTTCGGCGAAACCGTCTGGGCCAAGGACGAGCGTGCGCGCATGGGACTTGGCAGCTTCAAGGCGCTCGGCGCGGCCTACGTCATCGCGCACGAGGCCGCCGCGCAGGGGGCGGAGGTCTGTGCCACCGCTCTTGCCGGGCGGACCTATGTCACCGCGAGCGCGGGCAATCACGGATTGTCGGTTGCAGCCGGCGCCCGTGTTTTCGGCGCTGGCGCGGTCGTCTACCTCGCCGACACCGTGCCCGAGGGCTTTGCAGCGCGCCTGCGCGAAAAGGGCGCGCAGGTGATACGCGCGGGAGCCGATTATGCCGCCAGCATGGATGCGGCCGAACGGGCCGCCGCCGAGAATGGCTGGACCCTGCTGTCTGACAGTTCATGGCCGGGCTACTTCGACATCCCCCACCGTCTGATGGAGGGCTATCTCGCCATGGCGGAAGAGGCGGCGCGGCAATGCCCGTCGCCGCCCACGCACATATTCCTGCAGGCGGGTGTGGGCGGGCTGGCAGGCGCGTGCGCGGCATATTTCCGCAAGGTGTGGGGAGACAGCCCCGAGATCGTCGTGGTCGAACCCGTCGCCGCGCCGGCGTTGACCGAAAGCATACGGGCGGGGCGGCCCGTGGTGACCGAGGGACCCGCCTCGAACATGGGGCGACTGGACTGCAAGGCCCCCTCGCTGATCGCGCTGAAGGGGCTTGCTCGCGATGCCGACGCCTTCGTAACGGTCACCGACGAGGAGGCAAACGGCGTTTTGCCCGAACTCGAGGCGCAGGACATCGCCACGACCGAGTCCGGTGCGGCCGGGTTGGCCGCGCTCAAGGCAATGGCCCCCATGCCCGGCGCCCGGGTGCTCGTTATCATCTCGGAGGAGCGTGACGTGTGAGCGAAGGCTTTCCGCCGGCCGAGTACCGCGCCCGGGCCGAACGCGCCCGGGCCGCCATGGCCCGCGAAGGTCTGGGCGCGCTGCTGCTCACCACCGAGGCGGATGTGCGTTACTTCACCGGGTTCCTTACGCGGTTCTGGGAATCGCCAAGCCGTCCATGGTTTCTCGTGCTGCCGGTAGGGGCCGACCCGATAGCCGTGATTCCGTCGATCGGGGCGGCGCTGATGGCCCGCACGTGGATCACGGATATCCGCACATGGCCGGCGCCGCGCCCGGGCGATGACGGCGTCGGACTGCTTTGCGAGACGTTGCGCGAGGTCGGCGGGCCGGTTGGCGTGCCCTCGCATCACGAGACGCATCTGCGCATGCCGCTGTCCGATTTCGACCGTTTGAGGGGCGACAGCAATCTCGTCTTCACCGGTGACCGTGGCATCGTGGCCGGATTGCGTGCGGTCAAGTCAGAGGCCGAGGTCGCGCGCATCGCCGCGACGTGTGCCGTCGCCGGACGTGCCTTTGCCCGGGTGGGGGAGGTCGCCGGCGTTGGCGTGCCGCTCTCGGCCGTGTTCCGCGGTTTCCAGCGGCTTCTGCTGGAGGAAGGGGCGGACTGGGTGCCCTATCTCGCCGGCGGGGCCGGACCGAAGGGCTATGCCGACGTGATCTCCCCGGCCTCGGATACGCCGCTTGCAGCGGGCGATGTCTTGATGCTCGACACCGGCGCCGTGCGCGGGGGCTATTTCTGCGATTTCGACCGCAATTTCGCCGTGGGCCACGCCGATGGCCGGGCGCGCGCGGCGCATGCGCAGCTGATCGATGCCACGGCGGCCGGGCTGGAGGCGGCCCAACCCGGGGCGCGCGCCTGCGATGTTTGGCGGGCCATGGCCGGCATCACGGGGGATGGCGAGGGTGGCGGTCGGCTGGGGCATGGGCTCGGCATGCAACTGACCGAGGGGCTGTCGCTGACCGCCGCCGATGAAACCGTGCTGGTGCCCGGCATGGTGATCACGCTGGAACCGGCCGTCGAAACCGCGCCGGGCAGGATCATGGTTCACGAGGAAAACATCCTTGTCACCGACAGCGGCCCGTATGCGCTCAGCCCGCTGGCCGGCCCGGAGTTGCCCGTCGTTTGAGCACGACCCGCGGGCGGCGGGCGGTGTCAGAAAAGTTTCATTTGAGATACCCGGCGGTCGATGGCTTTTAGTGCCGGCGGCCAGCGCGGGCTACGGCAGCCACGAACACGCACGCCGCGATCAAGCGAATGCAGTTTCGGAGACATGCGATGACACGCAAAACCACCTTCACGGCAATGACGAGCGTGCTTGCCCTCGCGGGCACGGCCGCCGCGGCGCAGACGGAAATCCAGTTCTGGCACGCCATGGGCGGCGCGCTTGGCGAAAAGGTCGAGGAGATCGCGGCCGGCTTCAACGAGGGGCAGGACGACTACGTGGTCGTGCCGACCTACAAGGGCAACTATACCGAGAACATGACCGCAGCCATCGCGGCCTTCCGTGCGGGCGAACAGCCCCACATCGTGCAGGTGTTCGAGGTCGGCACGGCGACGATGATGGCCGCGGAGGGCGCTATCCGCCCCGTGCAGGAGATCATGGAGTCCGCCGACATCGAGTGGGACGCCGACGCCTACCTGCCGGCGGTGAAATCCTACTACACCACACCCACCGGCGACATGCTGTCGCTGCCCTTCAACTCCTCGACCCCGGTGCTGTGGTACAACCGCGACCTGCTGGACGAGGCCGGCATCGACGAGGTCCCCCGCACCTGGGACGCCATGTTCGCCGCGGCCGACAAGCTGCAGGACGCCGGGCACGACTGCGCCTTCTCTTTCGGCTGGCAGTCCTGGGTCATGCTCGAGAATTACCTCGCCTGGCATGACGAACCGATCGGCACGAAGCAGAACGGCTTTGCCGGGCTCGACACCGAGTTCGTCTTCGACGAGAGCGCGGAGTTGACCGAGCTGCTCCAGCGCATCGCCGACAGCCAGGAAGAGGGCACGTTCCAGTATGGCGGTCGCCGTGGCGACTCGCTTCCGCTGTTCACCTCGGGTGAATGCGCGATGTGGATGAACTCCTCGGCCTATTACGCCTCGATCAGCGACCAGGCGGAATTCGAGTTCGGCCAGGCCATGCTTCCGCTCAACACCGACTCTGCGGACGCGCCCCAGAATTCCATCATCGGCGGGGCCACGCTGTGGGTTCTCGAAGGTCACGAGGACGGTGATTACGAAGGCGTGGCGGAGTTCTTCAAATACATGAGCTCGCCCGCGGTGCAGGCCGACTGGCACCAGTCCTCGGGTTACGTGCCGATCACCACCGCCGCCTACGAGCTGAGCCAAGAGCAGGGCTTCTACGAGGCGAACCCCGGTACCGATACCGCGATCCAGCAGCTGTCGCTCAACGAGCCGACCGAGAACTCGCGCGGGCTGCGTTTCGGCAACTTCGTGCAGGTGCGCGACATCATCAACGAGGAGCTGGAGAACCTCTGGTCGGGCGACAAGGCCGCCGAGGAAGCGCTGGACGCCGCCGCCGAGCGGGGCAATGCCCTGCTGCGTGACTTCGAGGACGCCAACGGCTGAGCGCCTCCCGATCGTGACCGGCGGCGCGCGCCCCGCATGCGCCGCCGGCAGACAAGCACCTGAGAAGAGATCCTGAAAAAGTGCGCAGCAAGACCGTCACGTTCCGGCACCGCTGGCTTCCATACGCGCTGATCGCGCCACAGATCGTGATCACGGCGGTCTTCTTCCTCTGGCCTGCCAGCCAGGCGCTGTACCAATCCGTGCTGCGAGAGGATGCGTTCGGGCTGAAGACAGAGTTCGTCGGGCTGGCCAATTTCTCGAGGTTGTTCGCGGATCCGGCCTACCTGGACAGCTTCACCACCACGATTGTGTTCAGCGCGCTGGTGGCGGGGCTGTCGATGGGTGTGGCGCTGCTGTTGGCGGTGATCGCCGACCGGGTGATCCGCCGGGCGACGGTCTACCGGACGCTGCTGATCTGGCCCTACGCGGTCGCGCCGGCGGTGGCGGGGGTGCTGTGGTGGTTCCTGTTCAACCCCACCATAGGGATCGCCGCCTATGGCCTCGATATGCTGGGCTATGACTGGAACCACTACGTCAACGGCAACAACGCCATGGCACTGATCGTCATCGCCGCCGCGTGGCGTCAGGTTTCCTACAATTTCCTGTTCTTTCTTGCCGGGTTGCAGGCGATCCCCAAATCGCTGACGGAGGCGGCGGCGATCGACGGGGCCGGCCCGGTCAAGCGGTTCGTCACCATCCAGCTGCCGCTGCTGTCGCCGACGGTGTTCTTCCTGACCGTGGTCAACGTCGTATACGCCTTTTTCGAGACCTTCGGCGTGGTTCATGCCACCACCAGCGGCGGGCCGGGACAGGCCACGAACATCCTGGTCTACAAGGTCTGGCGCGACGCGTTCGAGGGGCTCAACCTCGGCTCTTCCGCGGCGCAATCCGTCATTCTGATGGCGATCGTCATCGCGCTGACGGCGATCCAGTTCCGCTACATCGAGCGCAAGGTGGAATACTGATGGTCGAACGCCGCCCGCTCCTGACCTTTGTCCAGCATGCCGTGCTGATCCTTGGCGCGGCCCTGTTCGTCTTTCCGATCTACCTGGCGTTCGTCGCCTCGACACACACGGCGCAAGAGGTGAATTCAGGCATCCCGCTGCTGCCGGGTGGCGAGATGGTGGGAAACTACGCGCAGGTTCTGGGGGAAGGGTTGTCGACCGTGGGTGCGCCGCCGCTTTGGCTGATGCTCATGAACTCCACGGTCATGGCGCTGTCCATCACCATCGGCAAGATCGCCATCTCGCTTTTGTCGGCCTTCGCCATCGTGTATTTCCGCTTTCCCTTCCGCGTGCTGGCCTTCTGGACGATCTTCATCACGTTGATGCTGCCGGTCGAGGTGCGCATCCTGCCCACCTTCGAGGTGGTCTCGAACCTCGGCATGCTCAACAGCTATGCCGGGCTGTCGATCCCGCTCATTGCCTCGGCGACGGCGACCTTCCTGTTCCGGCAGTTCTTCATGACCGTGCCGGACGAGTTGACCGAGGCCGCCCGGATCGACGGGGCGGGGCCGATGAAGTTCTTCCGCGACATCCTCGTGCCGCTCAGCCGCACGAACCTCGCGGCCCTGTTCGTGATCCTGTTCATCTACGGCTGGAACCAGTACCTGTGGCCGCTGCTCGTGACGACCGACGAGAGCTATTACACCATCGTCATGGGCATCCAGCGCATGGCCAACGCGGGCGAGGAGACGCCGCAATGGCACCTGATCATGGCCACGGCGATCCTCGCGCTGCTGCCGCCGGTGGTGGTGATCCTCGGGATGCAGCGCCTTTTCGTGCGCGGCCTCGTCGAAGTGGAGAAATAGAAAGACAATGGCAGATATCCGTATCGACAACGTGCGCAAGACCTATCCCGGCGGCGTGGACGCGATCCGGGGCGTTTCGCTCGGTATAGAAGACGGCGAATTCTGCGTTCTGGTCGGGCCGTCGGGCTGTGGCAAGTCGACACTGCTGCGTATGATCGCGGGGCTGGAGACCGTCACCGACGGGTCGGTCGATATCGGCGGGCGGCGGGTCAACGAACTGGAGCCGGCAGAGCGTGACATTGCCATGGTGTTCCAGAACTACGCGCTTTATCCACACATGTCGGTGTTCGACAACATGGCGTACGGGCTGCGCAACCGGGGCGTACCCCGGGCCGAAATCCGCCGGCTGGTGGACGAGGCGGCGCAGACGCTGGGGCTGTCGGACTACCTCGCGCGCAAGCCGCGGCAGCTCTCTGGCGGGCAGCGACAGCGTGTGGCAATGGGGCGGGCCATCGTACGCCAGCCGCAGGCCTTTCTGTTCGACGAACCGCTGTCCAACCTCGACGCCAAGCTGCGCATCAGGACGCGGGTCGAGATACGCGACCTGCAACAGCGCCTTGGCACCACGTCCATCTACGTCACCCATGACCAGATGGAGGCGATGACGCTGGCCGACAGGCTGGTGGTGCTCAACGACGGCGCGATAGAGCAGGTGGGCCGGCCCATCGACGTCTACGACCGGCCCGCGTCGGTTTTCGTGGCCGAGTTCATAGGTTCGCCGCCAATGAACATCCTGCCCGGGCGGTGTGGCCCGGACGGGGTGGTGACCCGTGCGGGCGTGTCGCTTGGCGCCGTGGATGTGCCGGACGGCGACGTGGTCATCGGCATCCGCCCCGAGCATCTGCGCCCCGACCCCGATGGGCCCCTGAAATTGCGGGTGCGGGTGGTCGAGCATCTGGGCGCGTCAGCCAACGTGCACGGCTTTCTGCCCGAAAACGAGGCCGAGGTTATCGCCAGCCTGCCAGGCCCCGCGCTGCCCGCACCCGGAGAGACGCTGCCGCTCGCGGTGGGGCCGGAGCACCTGCATATCTTCGATCCGGGCACGGGACGTCGGCTCCGATAGGGCAGGTCAACCCGCGTCGTTGTCCATCCGCCGGGGCAGGGCCTGACGGTCGAATGCCACCGACTTGACCAGCGCCACCACGTCGCGGTCCGCGCTCAGCCCCAGCTCCTGAACGGCGGCGCGCGTCACCCGCGCTCGCAGGTGCTGGCCGGCGACATCCATGAGCACCTCGGCGAATGCGGTGTCGGGTTCCGGCGCGACCGACAGGATGCGCGCATCGAGCATGTTGCGGATGCTCACGCCCCGAGGGCGACGCAGGGCCAGCGACACGTCGCGCGCACGCACGCGCAGCCGCAACGGCGCGCCCGCTGTCAGCACGACACCCGGCACCTCCAGCGTTGCCCCGCCCAGATCGACGCGGGTGAGATGCAGTTCAGGATCCTGCGATACCACGCGCCCGCGCAGCAGCACCCCGGCCTCGAACCGGCCCTGCAGGCCGGAGACATCCAGTCGCTCCAGCGTCTCCGCCACGTCGCCCGACGCCACGACGCGGCCCTGCGCGAGGGCCACGATCCGGTCGCAGAGCTGGGTCACCTCTTCCAGCGCGTGGGTGACATGGATCACCGGCACGCCGAATGCGTCGGGCAGGCGCGCGATGTAGGGCAGGATCTCGGCCTTGCGACGCGTGTCGAGCGCGGCGAGCGGTTCGTCCATCAGCAGAAGTCTCGGGCGCGCCAGCAGCGTGCGCCCGATCGCCACGCGCTGACGCTCGCCCCCCGACAACCCGCCCGGCCGCCGGCCGAGGAGCGCGCCGAGATCGAGCGCGTCCACCACGTCATCGAAGCTGTAGCGTGCCGGTGCAGGGGCGGCGCGCCGGTGGGCATAGGCAAGGTTGCCACGCACGGTCAGGTGAGGGAATAGCCGTGCATCCTGAAAGACGTAGCCGACCCCGCGCCGGTGCGGCGGCACGAACGTGCTGCCGTCCATCCAGACATCGCCGGCAAAGGCCACGCGGCCCCGGGCCTCTCTCTCGAACCCGGCGATGATTCGCAGCAGGGTCGTCTTGCCGCAGCCGGACGGGCCGAAAAGCGCGGTGATGCCTTCGCCGCCGAAGCTGTGCGTTACGTCCAGCGTGAATCCGGGGTATCGCAGGCGGGCCGCTATCGAGAGTTCCTGCATGGGCTATCCCAGGTGAACCGGAAAGCGGCGGTTGAAAGTGTAGACCGCGAGCAGGACGCCGAAGGAAAAGACCAGCAGGATCGCCGACAGGCCGTGCGCCGTGGCGTAGTCGATGGTCTCGACCTGCTCGTATATCTGGATCGAAACGACCTTGGTGCGGCCGGGAATGTTGCCGCCCACCATCAGCACGACACCGAATTCCCCGATGGTGTGCGCAAAGGTCAGCACGGTTGCCGTCAGGTAGCCCCGAAGCGCCATGGGCGAGGCCACGGTGAAGAAGCGGTCGAGCGGCCCGGCGCGCAGGCTGGCCGCGGCCTCGAGCGGGGCGCGGCCCACGGTCTCGAACGCGCCTTGCAAGGGCTGGACCATGAACGGCAGGGAATAGAGGCAGGACGCCACCACCAGCCCGGCGAAGGAGAAGGTCAGCGGTGCCCCCGTCACCGTCAGCCACGCCGCGCCGAGGGGGGCGGCAGGGCTGAGGAACACCAGCAGGTAGAATCCAAGCACCGTCGGAGGCAGCACGAGGGGCAGGGCGGTCACCGCCTCGACCGCCGCCTTGGCGCGTGCCCGCGTATGCGCCAGCCACCAGGCCAGCGGCGTGCCCGCGACCAGAAGAATCGCCGTGGTAACGGCGGCCAGCCGGATCGTTAGCCACAGGGGTCCGAGATCGGGCAGTTCCATGCCCTTACCCGTTGCCGTAGCCGTAGGCGCGGATCACCTTTGCCGCGCGGGGCGAGCGCAGGAACTCGAGGAACGCCCGCGCCGCCGGGTTGCCGGCACCCGCCCGCAGCAGCACCGCGTCCTGCCGTATGGGGCTGTAGAGGTCTTGCGGTACCAGCCAGACGCTGCCGGTTGCCGCGCCGTCCGGTCGGCGTACCGAGGACAGCGCCACCAAGCCCAGCTCCGCCGCGCCGGTGGCGACCATGGCATGGGTCTGGCCGATGTTCTGGCCCATGACGATCCGGTCCTGCAGGGTGTCCCACAGGCCCATGGAGATCAGCGCCTCGCGCCCGGCGGCGCCGTAGGGGGCGAGTTCGGGGTTGGCGATGGCCACGAAGCGCAGCCGCGGATCGGCAAGGGCCTCGCGCCCGTTCTTGCCGATGCGGTCCTCCTGCCGGCTCCAGAGGGCCAGCTGCCCCACGGCGTAGGTGAACGCGCTGCCCTGTACCGCCGCGCCCTCTGCCAGAAGCCGGGCGGGCGTGGCGGTGTCGGCCGACAGCATCGCGTCGAAGGGCGCGCCGTTGCGTATCTGGGCGTAGAGTTTGCCGGTGGATCCGGTTGTCACGGTGACATCATGACCGGTCGCCTCGCGAAAAAGTGGCACCAGCGCTTCGGCCGTATCTGTGAAATTCGCCGCGACGGCGACCAGCGCCTGCTCGCTGCGTGCCTGCAGCGGAGCGAACGCCGCCGTGGCGAGAACGAGAAGAACCGGCATAAGTGCCCTGCGCGTCAAGAGCGAAGCCATGGCCGCCTCCATGTTGATATTTTCGCAGGAACATATCGCAACGTGTCGATTTTCCGGTCAAGCGTTATTTTTCCCCGGGAATATCGACGAGGCGCGCCTGTAGCGCTTCGAGCCGCGGGCCGGTGGCCGCGGCCGCCTCCGACTCTACCGCGCGGTAGAGCCTGAGGACCTCGTGCCCGAGCTCGGTCAGCGCGGCGCCTCCGCCGCCGGGGCCGCCGCGCGTGCTATCGACCAGCGGCGTCTCGAACATGGCGTTGAGCGTGCCGATCAGCTCCCAGGCCCGCTTGTAGCTCATGCCCATCTCGCGCCCGGCCCCGGCGATGGAGCCGCAGCGCGCGACGCGTTCGAGCAGGTCGGCCTTGCCTGGGCCGATCATCCCGTCGTTGCCGAAAACGATGCGGATGCGAAGGCGGGGCATGCGGTGGCGGTGGGTGGGCGCGGTCATGACCGAATGATTGTGGAATGGGCGCGCTGTCCGCAAGTCCCGATCAATCCGCGACGGTGCCGCGGTCGGGGCCGATCACGATATCGGCGCAAAGGCCGCCAAGACGCTCGCTCTGACCGAGCCGGAGGGTTCCGCCATGGGCGCGCGCGATGTCGATGGCGATGGACAGCCCGAGACCGACGCCGCTGCCGCGGTTCTGGTTACGGGCCGTGTCCAGCTTGACGAAAGGCTTGGTGACATCCTCGCGGCTCTCCTCGGGAATGCCGGGGCCGTCATCCTCCACCCGGATCCTGAGCTCGGACTCGGTGAGGTGGACCGAAACCTCCGCACGCGTGCCGTAACGCACGGCGTTGTTGACGAGGTTTTCCACCGCGCGGCGGATCCCGGCCTCGCGCAGGGGAAACCGGCCCGTCCCCTCCATCTGGCCGAGTGCCACGGCGGTTCCGGTGCGCTGCGCGTCCTCCACCACGCGCCGCACCAGTGCCACGGGATCGACCGGCTCGGGCTCTCCCTCGCGCGCGCCGCGGACGAAGTCGAGGAAGGCATCGATCAGCCTCTCCATCTCGGCGATGTCCTCCTGCATCGGCTTGCGATCTTCCTCGTCGAGCATCGACAAGCTCAGCTTGAGGCGGGTCAGGGGCGTGCGCAGATCATGACTGACGCCGGACAGCATCAGCGTGCGTTGTTCGATCTGGCGCTCGATCCGCGCCCGCATGTCCAGAAAGGCCCGGCCGGCGGCGCGCACCTCGACCGCCCCGGCAGGGTGGTAGTCGATGTGCCGGCCCCGGCCGAACGCCTCTGCCGCGCGGGCCAGACGCGTGATGGGCTTGAGCTGGTTGCGCAGGTACAAGAACGCGATGACCGTCATGATCATCGCGTAACCGAGCATGTTGACCAGAAGCTGATGCGACCGCGAGGCCGATATGCGGTTGCGGTCGAAGGTCAGGCGCATCGGCCCGTGTTCGGTGTCAATGTAGAGATCGACGAACCCGTCTCGGACAAGGTCCACCGCCAGCGTGGCGGGCAGCGATTCCTTGAGCGCCCCCACGACCCACGCGGCTGTCACGTCGTGCCAGCGCCAGTCGCTTTGCGCCGGCACCGAGTCGCCCGTGACGTCCGTGACCGTGATCTCGAGCACCTTCGCCACGCGCGAGCGCGCCATTTCCTCGGCGGTGTCACCGCTTTCCAGCAGCAGGTTCACATCGCGGCTGACCGAAACGGCCATCTGCCGGGTCACGCCCTCGAAATGCCGCTGGATGAAGGCCACAGAGACGACGAGCATCACCGTGACAACCGGCAGCAGCAGGATCAGCACGGCCCGCCCGTAGAGCCCCGAGGGCATGTATCGTTTGAGCCACCGGAAAGACATGGGTAGACCCTAGCCGGGCGTCCAGTGGTAAGGAAGGGCCATGCAGCAGGACAGCTTCGATCCACCCATCGGAGTCGCCGAGACGCTCGGCGACGGGCTGCGGCGCATACTGGCGCCCAACCCGTCGGCGATGACGTTCCGGGGAACGAACACCTACCTGCTGGGCCGGCGCGACATCGCGGTGATCGATCCGGGGCCGGAGTCCCCGCGCCACATGGCGGCCATCCTCGGCGCACTCGCGCCGGGACAGCGGATCACGCATGTGATCGTCACGCACAGCCATGCCGACCATTCCCCGCTGGCCGCGCCCCTCGCGCGGGAAACCGGGGCGCGCGTGTGCGGTTTCGGCCCCTCGGGCACGGGACGCAGCCGGGTGATGCAGGACCTGTCCGGGCAGGGGCTGGCGCCCGCGGGCGAGGGCATCGACCCCGGTTTCGCCCCGGATGTCGTGCTCGGGGACGGGGCGGTCGTCGCCGGGCATGACTGGGAGCTTGTCGCGCTCTGGACGCCGGGGCACCTTGGCAATCACCTCTGCCTTGCCATGGGCGACACGGTGTTCACGGGCGATCATGTCATGGGCTGGGCAAGTTCGCTTGTGTCCCCGCCGGACGGCGACCTGACCGATTTCATGGCCTCCTGCCGCCGCTTGCGCGACAGGGGCGCCCGGGTCTTCCACGCCGGTCACGGTGCGCCCATCACCGACCCCTCGGGGCGGCTCGACTGGCTGATCGCCCACCGCGAGGGGCGCGAGGCCGCCATCCTTGATGCGCTGGCCGACGGCCCCGCGGACACGGGGATGCTCACCGACCGGATCTATGCCGATACGCCGTTGGACCTGCGCCCCGCGGCGGCCCGGAATGTTCTCGCACATCTCGTTGATCTTTATCAGAAAAACCGTGTCGTCCCTGAGGGCGGTTTCAGCCAGTCCGCCCGTTTCCGCCTTGCCTGACGGCGAGGCGGCGAAAAGCAAAAATTTTGTCAAAACCCCACTGGACGCCGCCCAGCCCTGTTGCTATATCGCGCTGCGTGTTCCGGCGTAGCTCAGCGGTAGAGCAGTTGACTGTTAATCAATTGGTCGCAGGTTCGATCCCTGCCGCCGGAGCCAAATCTCCTCGGTAAACCTGGATCATCGGCGCATGGTGGTGCCGCGCTGACGGATGCGTGTCGGGAAATGCGCGTATCATCGGCCGCACCTGCCTGCCGCGGCCTGCTCTTGAGGGCCGCTTGGCCGAGGGCGCGGGACCCGTTGCCCGAGGCCGTCTTTCACCTGTCATTCGACACTGCCGTCGTGCCGGTCGATCTGCATGTTAAACGTGCAAATCAAAAAAAAGGCCGAGCACTAAGCCCGGCCAGTTTCCAACAGGGAGGTATGATGATGACGCAAACGATGCTGTCATCGTCATGCCGGGGAGGTAGAAGGTGTGCCGCGCGCGATCAAGTAAAAAGATGCTGCAAATGCAGCATGGCCGGTATGTGTTGCATGCATAACGCAGGCAGGAGATGCCTAATTGTTCATCCAGACGCCTGTTTTTGAACATGTTTGCGGTAAATCACGATTTCTTCCTGAACGAAGTCGCGGAAGGCGGAAATGCGCTTTGAGTGGCGCAACTCGGACGGATAGGCGAGGAAAACCGGCACCTCCACCGAGCGCACCTCGGGCAGGACACGCACGAGTTGTGGGAAATCCCGGCTCAGGTAATCGGGCAGGACCCCTATGCCGAGGTTCTGCAAGACGCTCTGCAGCACCCCGTAATAGTTGTTCACCGTCAGGCGGGACGGGATGTCATACGTCATCAGCTCCTGCACGAGCGTCGCGCCCGCGCCGACCTGCGCGGACTGAGGGTTTTGGCAGATCAGCCTGTGGCGGGACAGGTCCGAGGTTTTTTCCGGCGTGCCCGTCTTGTCGAGGTAGTCGCGCGATGCGAACAGGCACATGTGAACGCTCATGAGCCGCTTGCGGATCAGGTCGGCCTGGCTGGGCTCCTTCATGCGGATGGCGACGTCGGCCTCGCGCATCGGCAGGTCGAGCACGGTTTCCTCCAGCATCAGGTCGATATTGAGCTCTGGGTACTTCTCGAACAGCTTGGGCAGACGCGGGGCCAGCCAGAGCGTGCCGAAGCCGATGGTGGTGGTCACGCGCAGCTCTCCGAAAACCTCTTCCTCGCTGTCACGAATGCGCGCGGTGGCGGTTTCGAGCCTGCGCAGCATCGCCCGGGTGGCATCGAACAGCAACTCGCCCTGTTCGGTAAGGATCAACCCCCGCGCATGGCGATGGAACAGCGTGGCATTCAGCGATTCCTCCAGCGCCCGAATCTGGCGGGAGATGGCCGATTGCGACAGGTGAAGCTGGTCGCCGGCGTGCGTCAGACTCCCGGCGTCGGCGACCGCGTGAAATATTCTGAGCTTGTCCCAGTCCATGACAACAACTTCCGGTTCGTGAACGGCGCGCTGCCGCAATAGCAGGAGTCGGACCGGGATATATAGTCATGATCATGGAAGTCACCGAATATTTGCTTTATAGGTCATAAATAATGACCTATATTTGCCCTATATTTGACCGTGGGACAATTCCGGAGGGAGGCCGGCGATGAGCAAGCAGCAGATCAGCCTGAGCGACCGTTTCGATCTGGAGAAATCGCCCGTCCTGCTGAACGGCACGCAGGCTCTCGTGCGCCTGATGCTGATGCAGGCCGCCCGCGACAGGGCGGCGGGGCTGAACACCGCCGGGTATGTCACGGGGTATCGCGGATCCCCCCTTGGAGCGGTCGACATGCAGATGGCGCGGGCCGAGAAGATCCTCGCGGACGCCAACGTCGTGTTCCAGCCGGGCCTGAACGAGGACCTGGCCGCAACCGCGCTATGGGGCACCCAGCAGGCCGAGCTGCGCGGCGAAGGCAAGTATGACGGTGTATTCGGCCTTTGGTACGGCAAGGGGCCGGGCGTGGACCGCTCGGGCGACGTGATGCGGCATGCCAACATGGCCGGCACGTCGAAACACGGCGGCGTGCTCATGGCCATGGGCGACGATCACACCGGCGAAAGCTCGACGACCTGCCACCAGTCCGACTGGGCGATGGTGGATGCCTACATCCCGGTGCTCAGCCCGGCGGGCGTTCAGGAGATCCTCGATTTCGGGCTGTACGGCTATGCCATGTCGCGCTTTGCCGGCGTCTGGTGCGGCCTCAAGACGATGAAGGACACCGTCGAGGTGACCTCGGTCGTCGATGGCCGCCCGGACCGGATGCAGTTCGTCACGCCGGAGTTCGACATGCCCGGCGACGGCCTCAACATTCGCCTCGGCGATCATTGGGTGCCACAGGAGGCGCGCATGATCGATTACAAGAGGTATGCCGCCGAAGCCTTTGCCCACGCGAATAAAATCGACCGCCGCGTCTGGGGCAGACCGGGGGCGAAGGTGGGGTTCGTGGCCGCCGGCAAGAACTGGCTCGATCTCGAACACGCCTTCGACCTGCTGGGCGTCGACGCGGCCGAGGCCGAACGGCTGGGCCTGACGACCTACAAGGTCGGCCAGACCTTCCCGATGGACATGAAGGGTTTTCACGACTGGGCCGAGGGGCTGGACCTGATCGTTGTCGTGGAGGAAAAACGCAAGCTGATCGAGATCCAGATCAAGGAGGCGATCTTTGACGATCGGCGCGGTCGGCGGGTCTATGGCTGGTACAAGGGAGGGGCCGGCAGCCTGCACAGTGAGGAGCTTTTCCCGACGCGGATGGCACTCGACCCGGTGATGATTGCCGAGAAGATAGGGCAGATCCTGATCGAGGAAGGGCGCGGCACCGACCGCGTGAAGGCCGGGCTGGCGGAAATCGCGGAGGCAAACAGGGCCGACAACGCCGAGGAAATCGCGACGCGGCTGCCCTATTTCTGCGCGGGGTGTCCGCACAATACCTCGACCAACCTGCCGGAAGGCAGTCGCGCCTATGCCGGGATCGGCTGCCATATCATGGCCATGTGGATGGACCGCGAGACGAGCGGTTACACGCACATGGGCGCCGAGGGCGCCAACTGGATCGGGGAGGCGCCGTTTTCCAACACCGCTCACGTCTTTCAAAACATCGGCGATGGCACCTACAATCACTCTGGCATCCTCGCAATACGCGCGGCGATCGCGGCGGGCACCAACATCACCTACAAGATCCTCTACAATGACGCGGTGGCGATGACCGGTGGCCAGCAGAACGAGGGCGGGCTCGGGCCGGACCGGATCGCCCGCGAACTGCTGGCGATGGGGGTGAAACACCTCGCGGTCGTCTATGACGAAAAGGAACAGCCAGACCGCGCGGCCTTTCCACCCGGAATCGAGTGGCACGCGCGCGCCGAGTTGCCTCAAGTTCAGGAAAAATATAAAGAAATAAAAGGTGTATCGGCCATTATTTATGTCCAGACCTGTGCCGCCGAGAAGCGCCGCCGCCGCAAGCGCGGAACCTTCCCGGACCCCGACAGGCGCGTGTTCATCAATGAAGAGATTTGCGAGGGCTGCGGCGATTGCGGGGTGCAGTCGAACTGCGTGGCGATCGTGCCCAAAGATACCGAGCTGGGGCGCAAGCGGGCCATCGACCAATCCGCCTGCAACAAGGATTTCAGCTGCCTCAAGGGGTTCTGCCCGTCCTTCGTCACGCTGGAAGGCGCGCAACTGCGCAAGGAAGCCGCGACAGAGCTGACGCTGCCCGACCTGCCCGAGCCGGAATTGCCGGTCATCGAGGGCACGCACAACGTGGTCATCACGGGGGTGGGAGGCACCGGCGTTGTGACGATCGGGGCGGTGCTGGCGCAGGCCGCGCAGCTGGATGGCAAGGGCGCGGGCATGATGGAAATGGCCGGGCTGGCGCAGAAGGGCGGGGCGGTGCATATCCATTGCCGTCTTGCCGAGCGGCCGGAGGACATCAGCGCCATCCGCGTCGCCACGGGCGAGGCCGACGCGCTCATCGGTGGCGATCTCGTGGTGTCGGCCGGGGCCAAGACGCTTGGCCTGACCCGCACGGGGCGGACGGGTGCGGTGGTCAACAGCCACGAGATCATCACCGGCGAGTTCACCCGCAACACCGAGTTCCAGATCCCCGGCGACCGCCTGGAGATGTCGCTGCGGACCCGGCTCGGGGACGATCTTCAGCTTTTCGACGCCACGGAACTGGCGCGCGTCACGATGGGCGATTCAATCTATTCCAACATGATGGTGTTCGGCGCGGCATGGCAGAAGGGGCTGATCCCCGTCGGCAAAGAGGCCATCGACGAGGCGCTGCGCCTCAACGGCGCGGCGGTGGAGCGCAACCTGCGCGCCTTTGCCATCGGCCGATGGGCCGCGGCCTTCCCCGGCGACGCGGGTCGGATGCTCGCGCCAAACGTCACGCAGATGCCCGCATCGCTGGAGGAACGGATCGCCTATCGCGCCGATCACCTGATCGCGTACCAGGGCGCGCGGCTTGCTCGGCGGTATCGCGCGATGGTGGACGGGATCGAGGACACCCGCGTGAAGGAGGCCGTCGCCAAGGGGTATCACAAGCTTCTGTCCTACAAGGACGAGTACGAGGTCGCGCGCCTTCTGCTGAAAAGCCGCGACAAGGCGCGCGAGGAATTCGACGGCGATTTTCGCATGACCTTTCACCTTGCGCCGCCGATCCTTGGCGGCAAGGGGGCGGACGGGCGGCCGAGGAAGCGGGAATTCGGCCCGTGGCTGGAGCGGCCACTGCGCCTTTTGGCACGGCTTCGGGGGCTGCGCGGCACCCCGCTCGACATCTTCGGCTATTCGGCCGAACGCCGGATGGAGCGCGCGCTCATAAAGCAGTACGAGCGCGACATGGCCGAGGTGCTGCCCCGTCTCGACGAGCGCACGCGTGACGCGATCGTGGCGCTGGCAGAGTTGCCTCTCGACATCCGCGGGTACGGCCACGTCAAGGCCGCGAACAAGCACAAAGCGGACAAACGGCGCGCAGAACTCCTTGCCACGATCCGCGCCGGCGGCGAGGACATGCGCCAGGCCGCGCAATAGCCGGATGTCATAAAAGATTAACAAGGACTGGTCAGAAGCGTCGCGCGGTCTTTACACAAAGGCGAATCGCACGGGATGCCGACCATGCGTCAGGAGCGTCACGTCGCCCGTGACATCAGCTACTCTTACTCTGCCCAGACGCGGGGCGGCCGCGCCATGATACGCACGATGGAGACTCTGACCGGCCGGACGCGCCTGATCAAGCGCGCCCGCGGCTACGAGAAGGAAGTCGCCGCTGGGCGTGATTTCTGGCAGGTCATGGTGGAACGCTACGGCCTGACGCTCGACGTGATCGGCGGTAGCCTCGACAACATCCCGCGGACCGGGCCGCTGGTGCTGATCGCCAACCATCCCTACGGCATCCTCGACGGGCTCATGATGGGCCATATCCTCAGCCGGACGCGCGGCGATTTCCGCATCCTCGCACATCAGGTCTTTCGCAAGGCCGAGGATCTGGATCGCGTCATCCTGCCGGTCAGCTTCGACGACACGAAGGCGGCGCTGGCGCTCAACCTGCAAACGCGCAGGACCGCGCTTGACTATCTGGGGGATGGCGGCGCGATCGGCATCTTTCCCGGCGGGGCCGTCAGCACCGCGGCCAAACCGTTTGCGCAGCCGCTCGATCCGGGTTGGCGCAGCTTTACCGCGCGCATGGTCGCCAAGAGCGAGGCGACGGTCGTGCCGGTGTTTTTCGAGGGCCATACGTCGCGACTTTTCCAGATCGCGAGTCACCTCCACTACACGCTGCGCATGGGGCTTCTGATCAAGGAGTTCGGCAAGCGGGTCGATACCTCCGTCCGGGTCGTGGTGGGTGAGCCCCTCGGCCACGATGCGCTGGAGGCCCGCGCGCGTGACAGCAAATCCCTCATGGCGTTCCTGCGTCACAAGACGTATGAGCTGAGCCCGAGGCCGATAAATCCTTCGGATACCGGCTTCGAGTTCGAATGAGGGACGCCCCGGCGGGGCGAGGAGCGTGATGGCTGTAGGCATATTCGACAGCGGGCTGGGTGGCCTGACCGTGCTCGACGCCGTGCAGAAGAGGCTGCCGGACGTGGATTTCATCTATCTCGGCGACAACGCGCATGCCCCCTACGGCGTGCGCAATGCGGAGGACATCTACCGGCTGACACGCGGGCACGTGCAGACCCTTTGGGATATGGGCTGCGACCTTGTCATCCTGGCGTGCAACACGGCCTCGGCCGCCGCGTTGCGCCGCATGCAGGAGGCAGGCGTTCCGCCGGGCAAGCGGGTGCTGGGGGTTTTCGTGCCCCTGATAGAGGCCCTGACCGAGCGCGAATGGGGCGACAACTCACCGCCGCGGGAGGTGGCGGTGAAGAACGTGGCGCTTTTCGCCACGCCTGCCACGGTGTCCAGCCGCGCCTTCCAGCGCGAGCTCGCGTTCCGCGCGGTTGGCGTGGACGTCGAGGCACAGGCCTGCGGCGGGGTGGTGGACGCCATCGAGGACGGCGACATGATACTTGCCGAGGCGCTGGTGCGCAGTCATGTCGAGGCGCTCAAGCGCAAGATGCCGCATCCGCAGGCGGCGGTTCTGGGCTGCACCCATTACCCGCTGCTGGAATCGGTTTTCCAGGATGCTCTCGGCCCGGAGGTCAAGGTGTTCTCGCAGCCCGCTCTCGTGGCCGAAAGCCTTGCCGATTATCTCGACAGGCATCCGGGCATGCTCGGGGCTGACGTGCCGGGGCGTTTTCTTACAACGGGCGATGCCAAGCGCGTGTCCGACCGCGCCACGCAGTTCCTGCGCCGGCGGATCACCTTCGAACCCGTCACGGAACAGACCTGAGCCGCGGGGTCGCATTGCGCACTGGCCTGTTTTTGCCTACATCCAAGGGGCTGGTCACAAAGAGGCCCCCACATGACCCAGAAAATCGCCATCCTTGGCGCATCCGGCTACACCGGGGCGGAGCTGGTCCGCCTGATCGCCACCCATCCGGGGATGGAGATCGCCGCGCTGGCGGCCAATTCCAAGGCGGGGCAGGGCATGGCACGCGTCTTTCCGCATCTGCGCCACCTCGACCTGCCGCAGCTCGTGACCGTTGACGAGATCGATTTCGCGGGCATCGACCTGTGCTTTTGCGCGCTGCCCCACGCCACCAGTCAGGCGGTGATCCGGGAATTGCCCAAGCAGCTGAAGATCGTCGATCTCAGCGCCGATTTCCGGCTGGAGGATCCCGGCGAATACGCCCGCTGGTACGGGGGGGCGCACCAGGCGCCCGAATGCCAGAAGGAGGCGGTCTATGGCCTGACGGAGTTCTACCGCGGGCAGATCCGGGGGGCGCGGCTGGTCGCCGGCACCGGCTGCAATGCCGCGACGGGGCAGTACGCGCTGCGCCCGCTGATCGCCGACGGGGTCGTCGACCTCGACGACATCATCATCGACCTCAAGACCGGGGTCAGCGGCGCGGGGCGCAGCCTCAAGGAGAATCTGCTCCATGCCGAGCTGTCCGAGGGCGCGCACGCCTACGCGGCCGGGGGTGCTCACCGTCACCTGGCCGAGTTCGACCAGGAATTCTCGGCCATTGCCGGACGGCCGGTGCGGGTGCAGTTCACGCCCCACCTGCTGCCGGCCAACCGCGGGATCCTCGCCACGGTCTACGTCAAGGGCGAGGCGGAGGCGATACATGGCGCGCTTGCCGCCGCCTATGCGCACGAGACGTTCATCGAGGTTCTCCCACTGGGCGAGCATCCGAGTACACGGCATGTGCGCGGCTCGAATTTCTGCCATGTGGGCGTGGTTCCCGACCGGCTGTCGGGGCGGGCCATCGTTATCGCCGCGCTGGACAACCTGACCAAGGGATCGAGCGGGCAGGCGATCCAGAACGCCAATCTCATGCTGGGCCTTGACGAGGCCGAGGGGCTGATGATGGCCCCCGTATTTCCCTGAGAAAAGGGTGATAAGAAAATGAAATCGCTCAAGAAAAAAAGAAGAATCCAGATCATTGCCATCGCGGCGCTGGCGCTGGTCGTCTCGACCGCCCTCATCGGCTATGCGCTGCGCGACGGGATCAATTTCTTCCGCTCGCCCAGCCAGGTCGTGGCCGAGCCGCCCCCGCCATCCGAGGTTTTCCGAATCGGCGGGCTGGTGGAGGAAGGCAGCCTGAAACGCGGCGAGGGCGAGGAAATCCGCTTCAGCGTCACGGACGGGGGCGCGGTGGTGCCGGTCACCTATACCGGGGTCTTGCCGGACCTTTTCGAGGAAAACCAGGGCATGGTGGGCACCGGCAGTTATCGCGATGGCGTTTTCGTCGCCACCGAGATTCTGGCAAAGCACGACGAGGATTACATGCCCAAGGAGGTGGTCGACAGCCTCAAGGAGCAGGGCATCTACAAGGAGCCGGGCGGTAGCTAGATGCCCCGTTAACTCCTCCGGCGCCAGCTTTCCGCGCGACATGACGGCGGAAAGGGGCTCGGGATGCCAAGTGTTTCGGACATTGCCAAAGAGATCATCGCCCGCGAGGGCGGTTTCGTGAACGACCCCGACGACCCGGGTGGCGCAACCAGGCACGGGGTGACGATCCATACGCTGCGGCGGTTGGGGCTGGATCTCGACCGTGACGGCGACATCGACGTGGCGGACGTGCGCGCGCTCACTCCTGCGCAGGCCGAGGCGATCTTCGTCGAGCACTATTTCCGTCGGCCCGATATCGGCGACCTGCCGGACTCGATACAGGGCAGCGTGTTCGACATGTATGTGAACGCGGGAGCCAGCGCTGTCAAGATTCTGCAAAGATTGTTGCGCCAGATGGGGCATGACGTGGCCGTCGACGGTGTCGTGGGGCCGCAGACCGCCGCGGCGGCGCGCGCGGCCGACGCCGCCGCGCCGGACCATCTGGCGGATGCCTACGGGATCGCGCGGCGCAACTACTACTTCCGGCTGGCCGATGCACGTCCGGCGATGCGCAAGTATGCCCGCACGCGCGCCGGCGGCAAGGGCGGCTGGATACGCCGGGCCGAGGCGTTCATCTCGCCACGCTACCACATGACGCAGGCGGAATTCGATGACCGGGTGAGCGCATGGGACTGATCGAGCGACTGCTTGCGCTGATCTTCGGCGACGGGCGCAACGCCATTGCCGAAACCGCGGGGATTTTCCGGGTGAACGCGGACGACGCGGACCGACGCGCGGCCGCGATCCAGCACGCGGCGCTGGCACAGCTCGCAGAAGAGTTCGACCGACCCCGCCGGGGGATTTTCGACCGCGTGATCGACGGCCTGAACCGGATACCGCGGCCGGCCATGGCTTTCGGGACGGTGGCACTGTTCGTGACCGCGATGGTCAACCCGGTGTGGTTTTCCGAGCGGATGCAGGGCATTCAACTGGTGCCGGAACCGCTCTGGTGGCTTCTCGGGGCGGTGGTCAGCTTCTATTTCGGCGCGCGCCATCAGGCGAAAGGCCATGAATTCCAGCGGTCGCTGGCTGCGACCATGGCCCGTACCCCGCAGGTGGTGGAAAACATCGCCGCGTTGCGCCGAATGGCACCCGATGCGCCGCGCGCCGCGGAAACCGGGGGCGACGCGGCGCTGGAGCTCTCGGCGACGGCGCCGGATGAAAACCCGGCGCTGAATGACTGGCGCACCGCGCGCAAAGGCGGGGGCGCGAAAATGTGATCCCGCCCGCGCGCGGTTTGGGATTGGCCCGCGCCGCGCGGCATTCTATAGTCGGTTCATGATCACGGAACTCGGCCATTTCACCCTCGTTCTCGCTTTCATGGTTGCCTGCGTGCAGGCGCTTGTGCCCCTTGTCGGCGCGCATCAGAGATGGCCCGGCTGGATGTCGCTTGCCGAACCCGCCGCCGCGCTGCAGTTCTTGCTGCTGGCGGTGTCGTTCGGCGCGCTGACATGGGCGTTCGTGACCTCGGATTTTTCCCTGCAACTCGTGGTGACGAACAGCCATTCGGACAAGCCGCTGCTGTACAAGATCACGGGCGTGTGGGGGAACCACGAGGGCTCGATGCTGCTGTGGGTTCTGATCGTGTCGCTGTTCGGCGCCATGGCCGCGGTGTTCGGTGACAACCTGCCCCCAACGCTGAAGGCGCGCATCCTGTCGGTGCAGGCCATGATCGGGGCGGCATTCCTCGCCTTCATCCTGTTTACCTCGAACCCGTTCCTGCGCATGGCGGTGCCGCCTTTCGACGGGCAGGATCTGAACCCGCTGCTGCAGGATCCCGGTCTCGCCTTCCACCCGCCCTTTCTCTACCTGGGTTATGTGGGGCTTTCGATGACGTTCTCCTTCGCGATCGCCGCGCTGATCGAGGGGCGCGTGGATGCCGCATGGGGCCGTTGGGTGCGGCCCTACACGCTCGCGGCGTGGGTGTTCCTGACGATCGGCATCGGCCTTGGCAGCTGGTGGGCCTATTACGAACTCGGCTGGGGCGGGTTCTGGTTCTGGGACCCGGTGGAGAACGCGAGCTTCATGCCGTGGCTCTTCGCGGCCGCCCTGCTGCATTCGGCCATCGTGGTGGAAAAGCGGGAAAGCCTGAAAAGCTGGACGATCCTGCTGGCGATCCTCGCCTTCGGGTTCTCGATGATCGGCGCGTTCATAACGCGCTCCGGCGTTTTGACCTCGGTGCATGCCTTTGCCAATGATCCCGAGCGGGGCGTGTTCCTGCTGCTCATTCTCGCCGCCTTCATGATGCTTGGCCTCACCCTGTTCGCCGCGCGGGCCAACGTGATGAAATCGAAGGGCGTCTTCGGTCTTGTCAGCCGGGAATCGGCGCTTGTGGTCAACAACATCCTGCTTGCCGTTTCGGCCTTCGTCATTTTCGTCGGCACGATCTGGCCGCTGGTGGCCGAGATGTTCTTCGACCGCAAGCTCAGCGTCGGCCCGCCGTTCTTCAACATGGCGTTCACACCGTTCATGATCGCGCTCGGGCTGATCCTGCCGGTGGGCGCCATGCTGCCATGGAAGCGCGCGCGTGTCGGCCGGATATTCCGGCGGCTGGTGCCCGTTCTCGTGCTGGCCCTTGCGGTCGGGGCGCTGGCATGGGCCATGCAGACCGGGCGCAGCGCGGTGGGGCCGGTCGGTCTTTTCCTTGCCGCATGGCTGGTGGGCGGGGCGCTCACGGATATCTGGACGCGCGCCGGCGGCACGTTTGCCCGTCTGCGGCGCCTGCCGCGCGCCGACTGGGGCAAGACGGTGGCGCATTCCGGTCTTGGCGTGACCATCGCCGGCGTGGCCGCCATGACAGCATGGGAGGCCGAGGATATCCGCGTTGTCCAACTCGGAGAGACCTTCGAGGTGGCTGGCTTTACCCTGACGCTGGATGACGTGAGGCAGGTCGAAGGCCCCAACTATGTCTCGACCATGGGCGAGCTGACGCTGGCCCGGGACGGAACGGAAATCGGCACGATGACCCCGGAAAAGCGCATCTACCCGGTCGCGCAGATGCCCACGACCGAGGCAGCACTCGACAACGGCTTCCTGCGGGACGTCTACGTCGTGATCGGCGACGCGCAGGCGCAGGGCGGCTGGACCATCCGTACCTATTACAAACCGCTGGCCAACTGGATCTGGGGCGGGTCGATCCTCATGGCGATTGGCGGGCTGCTCTCTCTCAGCGACCGGCGTTACCGTGTGGCCGCGGGTGCCCGGCGCAAGGGCCGTGGGCAACGGGTGGAAGGGGTCCCGGCCGAATGAAACGCCTTGCGTTGGTCCTGTGCCTGCTGACCGCCCCCGCATGGGCCGTGCAGCCCGACGAGATGCTTGACGACCCCGAGCTCGAAGCGCGGGCGCGCGAGATTTCCGAAGGGCTCAGATGCCTTGTGTGCCGCAACGAGAGCATCGACGAATCCAACGCGGACCTTGCCAGCGACATGCGGATTCTGGTGCGCGAACGGTTGTTGGAAGGCGACAGTAACGAGGAAGTCGTCGATTACATCGTCGATCGTTACGGCGAATACGTGCTGCTCAAGCCGCAGACCGGCGGGGCGAACCTGATCCTGTGGCTCGCGGGGCCGGCGATGCTGATCCTTGCCGGGGGGATCGGCTGGGTTTTCGTGCGCCGGCGGGCCAAGGCAGAGGCACAGACCGAAAGCAACCTGACAGAGGATGAGCAGGCCCGGCTGCGGGAAATCCTCGGGGAGTGACGCGGCGTGGCCATTGGCGGGCCGGCGCGCGTCCGCTAAGGCGGGGCCGGCTGTCAGAAAAGGGGGCCCCGTGAAAGATTACCAGACCATAACGCTCGACATCGACAACGATATCGCGGTTCTTCGGCTCAACCGGCCGGACCGGATGAACGCGCTGAGCACGCGCATGCGGGCCGAGATAACCGACGCGGTGCGCGATGCGCCGCGGCATGCCCGGGTGCTTGTCGTCACGGGTAACGGCAAGGCGTTCTGCTCGGGGCAGGATCTTAGCGACAGCGGCAATGCCGCCGCGCTGGACCTCGAGCGTGTCCTGCGGGAGGAATACGTGCCGATGCTGCAGGCCATCGGGGAATGCCCGGTGCCCACCATCAGCGCGGTCAACGGCCCGGCAGCCGGGGCAGGGGCCAACCTGGCGCTGGCCGCGGACGTGGTGATCGCGGCCGAGAGCGCGTATTTCCTTCAGGCATTCACGCGGATCGGGCTGATGCCCGATGCCGGCGGAACCTACTGGCTGCCGAAACAGATGGGGCAGGCCAAGGCCATGGGCGCCGCGCTCTTCGCCGAACCGGTCAGCGCGCGGCAGGCGGACCAATGGGGCATGATATGGGAGGCGGTGGCCGATGACGGGTTCGAGGCCCGCTGGACCGGCCGGGCCGAACACCTCGCCAAGGGGCCGACGACCGCCTATCGGAACCTGAAGCGCGCCATTCGCGCGGGCTGGGAGCAGGGGCTGGACGCGCAGCTCGACCTCGAAGCCAAGCTCCAGGGCGAATGCGGCACGTCACGGGACTTCAAGGAAGGCGTCGTCGCGTTCCACGAAAAGCGCAAGGCGGATTTCGAGGGGCGCTGACGCCCCCCGGGGGTCGCGCGGCGTCAGCGGTTCTCGATGTCAACGTAGTCGCGCAGCGTCTCACCCTTGTAGAGCTGCCGCGGACGCCCGATCTTGAGCTGGGGATCGGCGATCATTTCCTTCCACTGCGAGATCCAGCCCACCGTGCGGCTGACGGCGAAAATCGGCGTGAACATCGAAGTGGGGAATCCCATCGCCTCCAGAATGATGCCGGAGTAGAAATCCACGTTCGGGAAGAGCTTCTTCTCGGTGAAATACTCGTCCTCCAGCGCGGCCTTCTCCAGTTCCTTTGCCACCTGCAGGGTCGGGTTGTTCTCCACGCCCAGCAGGTCGAGCACCTCGTCGGCGGACTGCTTCATCACCTTGGCGCGCGGGTCGAAGTTCTTGTAGACCCGGTGCCCGAAGCCCATCAGGCGGAACGGGTCGTCCTTGTCCTTTGCCCGGGCGATGTATTCGGGAATCCTGTTCGGGGTACCGATTTCCTTGAGCATCTCAAGGCAGGCCTGGTTGGCGCCGCCATGCGCCGGACCCCACAGGCAGGCGATACCGGCCGCGATGCAAGCGAACGGGTTCGCGCCCGAGCTCGATGCGAGCCGCACGGTCGAGGTCGAGGCGTTCTGTTCGTGGTCCGCGTGCAGGGTAAAGATCCGGTCCATGGCGCGGCTGAGGATCGGGTTGACCTGATAGTCCTCTGCCGGGACGGCAAAGCACATGCGCAGGAAATTCGACGCGTAGTCGAGATCGTTGCGCGGGTAGACGAAAGGCTGGCCGATCGAGTACTTGTAGGCCATCGCCGCGATGGTCGGCATCTTGGCGATCATGCGGATCGAGGCGACCTCGCGCTGCCAGGGATCGTTGATGTCGGTGGAGTCGTGGTAGAACGCGGAAAGCGCGCCGACCACGCCCACCATTATCGCCATCGGGTGCGCGTCACGCCGGTAGCCACGGAACAGGAAATGCATCTGTTCGTGGATCATGGTGTGATTGGTCACACGGGTCTCGAAATCCTCGAGTTGCGCCGCCGACGGTAGTTCGCCGTAAAGCAGCAGGTAGCAAACCTCGAGGAAATGGGACTTCTCGGCAAGCTGCCCGATAGGGTAGCCCCGGTGCAGCAGATGCCCCTTGTCGCCATCGATGAAGGTGATCGTGCTGTCACAGCTCGCCGTCGAGGTAAAGCCCGGGTCATAGGTAAAGACGCCCGCCTGCGAATACAGCTTGCGGATGTCGATCACGTCGGGCCCCGCCGTGGGCGTGAACATCGGCAGCTCGTACTCCGCTCCGTCGATCTGCAGCTTGGCGGATTTGTTGCTGTCAGCCATCGGGATCCTCCCTCGTTGCGCCCGCACCGCAGTGCCCGGGCAGCTGGTTCCTGTGCAGCCTTGGGAGAAGGTCAATGCCTCTCGCGGACCGCATCGTCAAGTCGGGCGAGGCTTTCTTCCCGCCCGAGCACGAGCATCATGTCGAACACGCTCGGTGTCGCTGCGCGGCCCGCCAACGCGGCCCGCATCGGGCCGGCCAGCTTGCCGAATTTTGTGTCGATGGACGCGGCGAACTGCGTGGCTGCAGCCTCCAGATCCTCGCGCGCCCACGTAGCATTTTGCAGGTGCGGCGTCAAATCTTTCAGTATACCGCGGGATACTGCATCGAGGTGCCTTGCTGCCTTCTCATCGGGCCGTATAGGTCGGTCGGAAAGAATAAAATGTGCCTTGTCAAGCAGTTCCGGGAACGTCTTGGCACGCTCCTTGAGGCAGTACATGCCCTTTTCCAGCAAGCTCATTTTTTCGTCCGGCACCGGCGGCCGCCCTGTCGCGTCAAGGAAATCGGTCAATTCATGCAGCAGTGCAGCATCGTCCATCGCGGCGATGTGCTGGCCCGACAGGTTCTCGAGTTTCTTGAAATCGAACCGGGCGGGCGATTTCCCTATACCGGACAGGTCGAACCATTCCCGCGCCTGCGCGTCCGTGAAGAACTCGGCATCGCCGTGGCTCCAGCCGAGGCGCGCAAGGTAGTTTCGCATGCCCGCCGCCGGGTAGCCCATGGCGCGGTATTCCCTGACCGCCAGCGCCCCGTGCCGCTTGGACAGCTTCTTTCCATCGGGACCGTGAATGAGCGGGATATGCGCATAGACCGGAACCTGCCATCCCATGGCCCTGTAGATCAGCATCTGCCGCGCCGCGTTGTTGAGGTGATCGTCCCCCCGGATCACGTGGGTTACGCCCATGTCGTGATCGTCAACCGCGACGGCCAGCATGTAGACGGGCGTGCCATCGCCCCGCAGAAGCACCATGTCATCCAGCTGGTCGTTGCGCACTTTCACCTGTCCCTGCACCTCGTCGGGGATGACCGTGCTGCCTTCGCGCGGGGCCTTGATGCGGATGACATAGGGGCCGTCGGGGTGGGTGGACGGATCGGCGTCCCGCCACGGGCTGCGAAAGAGGGTCGAGCGGCCTTCCTCGAGGGCCTTTTCGCGGAAGGCCTGAATTTCTTCCTGTGTCGAGAAGCACTTGTACGCCTGGCCGGAGACCAGCAATGCGCGCGCGACCTCGGCGTGACGCTCGGCGCGTGCCGCCTGGCTGACGACGTCGCCATCGTGGTCGAGTCCGAGCCATGCCAACCCGTCCAGAATGGCCTGCGTCGCCTCCGGCGTGGAACGGGCGCGGTCCGTGTCCTCGATCCGCAACAGAAAGCGCCCGCCGCGGCCCCGGGCGTATAGCCAGTTGAACAGCGCGGTCCGCGCCCCTCCGATATGCAGGAAACCGGTGGGCGAGGGTGCGAAGCGGGTGACGACGGTCTCGGACATATGTCTGGTTAACCTTTCGGTAACGGATTTCACGGATAGCGGAGGGGGCGGGTCACGGACGGGTAAATATCGGCCCACCCGAGGGGAGACAAGTCTTGCGGCGAGGTGACGGCGCGCGAACCGTGTGGCTGGCGCAGCGGGGACACCTGTTTCCGTGGGCGCCCGTGGCGCTCGGGGCGGGCATCGGCCTGTATTTCGGTCTGCCGTCCGAACCGGCGTCCTGGGGGTATGCCATGGCAGCGGGCGCCGCGGTTGGCTGCGCGCTGGCGGCATGGCGGGCCGGCGCGGTTCTCTCCCCGCTGATGTGGCTCGTCGCCCTGACGGCGGGCGGGATGTGTCTTGGTGGCGTGCGCGCGCACATGGTCGCCGAACCGGTGCTCGGCTTCCGCTATTACGGCCCGGTCGAGGGGCGGGTGATCGACATGGACCGCTCCGCCTCCGACGCGGTGCGGCTCACGCTTGACCGGGTGGTGCTATCCAATGTGCCACCCGGCGAGACGCCGGCCCGGGTGCGCGTGTCCCTGCACGGACAGCAGGGCTTCGTCACGCCCGAGCCGGGGCTGGTGGTTGCGCTGACGGGGCACCTGACGCCCCCCGGCGGCCCCGTGGAGCCCGGTGGCTTCGACTTTCAGCGCCACGCCTGGTTCGAGCGGCTTGGCGCTGTGGGATACACACGCACGCCGGTGCTTGCGCTGGAACCGCCGGGCGGCGGGCTGTGGCTGTTCAAGGCGCGGATGTGGCTCTCCGAGCGGGTTCGCGCCTCGCTCCCCGGTGAAACGGGGGCTTTCGCCGCCGCGATCATGGCTGGCGACCGCTCGGCCATCCCGCGGGACACGATGGACGCGCTGCGCATCTCGAACCTGGCTCACCTGCTGGCCATCTCCGGTCTCCACATGGGCCTGTTGGCCGGCGTGGTCTTTGCCGCCGGGCGGCTTGTGTTCGCGGCGATCCCGCGTATCGGCCTGCGCCTGCCGGCCAAGAAAATCGCCGCCGGCGTCGCGCTTGTCGCGGCGGCTGCGTATCTGGGGCTGTCGGGGGGAAACATCGCCACCGAGCGCGCCTTTGTCATGGTGGCGGTCGTGCTTGGCGCGGTGATGGCCGACCGCCGGGCCTTGACGTTGCGCGCCGTGGCCGTGGCCGCGTTGATCGTGTTGTGCCTGAGGCCCGAGGCGCTGCTCGGTCCGGGGTTCCAGATGTCATTTGCCGCGACCACGGCGCTCGTCGCCGTTTTCGGCGCCCTGCGCGACCACGAGGTGCCGTTGGGTCCGCGATGGCTGCGGCCGGCCGTGTCGGTTGTGATCTCCTCGCTGGTTGCCGGTCTCGCCACCGCGCCGGTCGCGGCGGCGCATTTCAACCAGTTTGCGCAGTACGGCCTGCTGGCGAACCTTCTCAGCGTGCCGTTGATGGGCGCGCTGGTGATGCCCGCGGCGGTTCTGGCTGCCTGTCTCATGCCCCTTGGGCTCGACGGGCTGGCGCTGCGGGTCATGGGGGCAGGGCTGGACTGGATCCTTGGTGTGGCGCATTGGGTGGCCGCGCTTGACGGTGCGCGGGGTCTGGTTGTCAGTCCCGGCGCGCACGTGCTCCCCACGATCGCGCTCGGGGCGCTCTGGGTGATCCTGTGGCAGGGCCGGCTGCGGTGGGTCGGGCTGGTTCCGGTTTGCGCCGGCTTCGTTTCATGGGCGCAGACGGACCGCCCCGGCGTCTTGATTTCCGAAACGGGGCGGCTGGTGGGCGTGATGACCGAAACGGGCCGCGCGCTCAACCGCGCCAAGGGCGCGGGTTTCGTCGCCCGCAACTGGCTGGAAAACGATGGCGACATCGTCGAACAGGTGACGGCCCATGCACGGTGGCCCGAGGTCGCGGCCACGGGCTGGCCCGTCCGGGCCCTGCGCGGCAAACGGGCAGCGGCCGCGTTGACCGGCTGCGCGCCCGGGGAATGGATCGTGCTGACGGCCGAGCCGCAAGACGGTCTGCCGTGCAACCTGCTGACCCCTCGGACGCTGCGCGAGACGGGGGCGGTGGCGCTATACCGGGAGGATGGTCAAATCCGGGTGGTCAACGCCCGCGACCTGACGGGCGCACGGCTCTGGACAGGGGGTCAGTAGGTGCGGATCAGCCCGACCAGCCGGCCCTGGACGCGAACCTTGTCCTCGGGCAGGACCCGCGTCTCGTAGGCGGGATTGGCGGCCTCGAGCGCCACCGCCGTGCCGTTGCGGTAGTATTTCTTGAGCGTCGCCTCGTGATCCTCGACCAGTGCCACGACGATGTCGCCGTTGTCGGCGACATTGGTTTCCCGGATCACGACCACGTCCCCGTCATTGATGCCGACACCTGTCATCGAGTCGCCCTTGACCTCCAGCGCGTAGTGGTTGCCGGACCCGCCCACCATGTCGCCAGGGACAGAAACATTGTGGCTGGCATGGGCGATCGCCTCGATCGGAACGCCCGCGGCGATGCGCCCCATCAATGGAAGCTCCATCGCCGGGGAGGTGTCCACCGGCCTGGCATTTGCGGGCACGGTGGCCGCGCCCGGCCTGTCCCCGTCGATCACGCGGGGCGTGAAGCCGTCCGTCTCTGTTCCGCCCAGGCTCTCGGGCAGTCTCACGATCTCCAGCGCGCGCGCCCGGTGGGCCAGCCGGCGGACGAAGCCGCGCTCTTCCAGCGCGGTGATCAGCCGGTGGATGCCTGACTTGGAGCGCAGGTCGAGCGCCTCCTTCATCTCGTCGAAGCTGGGTGACACCCCGTCACGCTGTACCCGCTTGTGGATGAATTCCAGCAGGTCGAGCTGTTTCCGTGTCAGCATGATGCACTTCCTCCGGTTCATGCGGTCGGTTTTGTTCTACGCATGTTCCCGTTTTGTGTCAACTCCGGCACGGCGCATGGCACCTCGGCTGGGCTACAGCGCGATATAGTCCACGCACTCTCCGGCGTGGCGCGGGGGGTCCTGCGGGGGCCGGACGAGCAGGGCGTCCGAGGCGGCCAGCACGGACAGCAGCGCGCTGTCCTGCCGGGCGTTTGCAGAAATCGTGCCATCGCCGCGGAGGCGGGCGCGCATGTAATGTTCGCGCGGGCCGTTCGGGCCGAGATCCTCGGCCAGAACGGCCGTGCGGCGCGGCGCGGGCGCCTGGCCGAGCCCCAGCATCGCCCCGATCATCGGCAGCAGGAACACGTGCCCGCACACCATGGCCGAGACCGGGTTGCCCGGCAGGCCCACCATGGCCGCGTCGCCCATGCGGCCGGCCATCAGCGGCTTGCCGGGTCGCATCCTCACCTTGTAGAAAGCCCGCTCCATCCCCATCGATGCGGCCACGTCACCGACGAGATCGTGATCGCCCACCGAGGCGCCGCCGATGGTCACCACCAGGTCCGCGCCGCGGGCGAGGTCAAAGGCCGTTTCGAGCGAGGCGGTGGTGTCCCGCGCAATTGGCAGGATGCGCGCGCGGGCGCCAGCTGCCTCCAGCATCGCCTTCAGGCCGAACGTGTTGGAGGCGACGATCTGGTCGGGGCCGGGGTCCTCTCCGGGCATGACCAGTTCGTCCCCGGTCGAGATCAGTGCCACGTCCGGTTTGCGCACGACGGTCACCGCCGGCACGTTCATCGCCGCGAGGAGCGCGACATCCGCCGCTGACAGCCGGCGCGGCGGATCCACCGCGTCGCCGTCGGCGAAATCGGCGCCCCGCAGCCGTATGTGGGGCCCGCCGTCCAGCGTATCCCGCAGCGTGATGCTGTCACCGTCGCGGGTGACGTCCTCTTGTATCACCACGCGGTCCACACCCTCCGGTACCGGCGCCCCGGTGAAAATGCGTACCGCCTGTCCGGGTCCCACCGCCCCGGCGAAGCCATGGCCCGCCGCGGCCTCGCCCACCACCGAGAGCGTTGCGCCCGGCCGGGCGTCCCTGTTCGCGATGGCGTAGCCGTCCATCGCAGAGGCGGAAAAAGGCGGCTGGTCGCGGCGGGCGCGGGCACGGTCCGCCAGAACCCGCCCGGCAGCGTCCTGCAGCTGCACGGTTTCCGGGCCAAGCGGCCCGACCAGCGCGAAAAGCTGCGACAATGCTTCGTCGACCGATATCATTTCGCCTCGTAACGGCCTGACTTTCCACCGTCTTTCAGGATCACGCGAAGCCCGCCGATCTCCATGCCGCGATCGACCGCTTTCACCATGTCGTAGACGGTCAGCGCGGCGGTCGAGGCCGCGGTCAGCGCCTCCATCTCCACGCCGGTCTGTCCCGTGGTCTTGACCGTGGCCTCGATCACCACGCCGGGCAGCGCAGGATCAAGCGTGAGCTCGACCGTCACCTTGCTGACGGGCAGCGGATGGCAGAGCGGGATGAGCTCGGGCGTTTTCTTGGCGCCCATGATGCCGGCCAGCCGCGCCACGGACAGCACATCACCTTTCTTGGCGCGACCTTCGGACACGATTTCAAACGTTTCCGGGGCCATCTTCACCCATGCCGCGGCGGTGGCAACGCGCGCCGTCACGGCCTTGTCAGAGACATCGACCATGTGGGCATGCCCTTGGCTGTCGAAGTGGCTGAGCCCGCTCACAGCATTCCCCCGGGCGCGACACGGGCCGACAGGATCGCCCGCGTCGCCGCGGCCACGTCGTCCTGGCGCATCAGCGCCTCCCCGATGAGGAAGGCCCGCGCGCCGAAGCGGGCCATGTCGGCAAGGTCGGCGGCCTCGTTCAGGCCGCTTTCGCAGACGATCATCCGGTCCGGCGGCACCAGCCGGGCGAGATGGCGGGACGTGTCGAGCGAGGTCTCGAAGGTGTTGAGATCGCGGTTGTTGATGCCGATCATGTGGCTGGTCAGCCGCGCGGCCCGGTCGAGTTCTTCCTCGTTGTGCACTTCGAGCAGGGCGTCCATTCCCCATTCAGCCGCCGCCGTCTCCAGCTCCGCCGCCTGACCGTCGGACACGGAGGCCATGATGATCAGGATGCAGTCGGCCCCCCAGGCCCGCGCCTCGGCGACCTGATAGGGGTCGTACATGAAATCCTTTCGCAGAACCGGCAGGTTGCACGCCGCTCTTGCAGCGATGAGGTGCTCGGGATCTCCCTGGAAGCTGGGGCCGTCCGTCAGCACCGACAGGCAGGTGGCCCCGCCCGCCTCGTAGGCCTCGGCCAGGGCGGGCGGGTCGAAATCCTCGCGGATCACCCCCTTGGACGGACTCGCCTTCTTGATCTCGGCAATCAGGCCAAAGCCCTGCTTGCTGGCTTGCAGCAAGGCGTCGGCAAAGGGGCGGACCGGAGGGGCCGAGGCGGCCCGGGCCTCGATCTCGGACTGGCTCACCGCCTCCTTGGCGGCGGCGATTTCCTCCAGCTTGTAGCTCTTGATCTTCTCCAGGATGGTCGGCGTGGTCATGCAGCCTCCGATGTCACTTTCGCAAGGGTCTCGACCTTGGCCTTCGCCGCCCCGCTGTCGAGGCTCTCGCGTGCCAGTTCCACCCCTTCCTTGAGGTCGCCGGCCTTGCCGGCGACGACGAGCGCGGCGGCGGCGTTCAACAGGACGGCGTCGCGATACGCTCCTGTCGCCCCGTCGAGAAGATCGCGGAACGCACGCGCGTTCTGATCGGGGGAGCCGCCGAGTATCTCCTCGAAGGGGTGCACCGGCAGGCCGGCCTCCTCGGGGTGTATCTCGGTGTCCTGTATTTCGCCGCTCTCCTCCAGGGCGGCAACCCAGCTCGCCCCGGTGATCGTCAATTCGTCCGTCCCGTCGCTGCCATGCACCAGCCAGGCGCGTTCGGCTCCCAGTTGCGCAAGCGTTTCCGCCATGGGGCGGATCAGCTCGCGGGCGAACGCGCCGGTGAGCTGTCGCTTGACGCCGGCCGGGTTGGTCAGGGGGCCCAGTATGTTGAAAATGGTCCGCGTGCCCAGCTCGGCGCGCACGGGGCCCACATGAGCCATCGCCGGATGGTGCATGGGCGCCATCATGAAGGCGATGCCCGCCGCTTTCAAAGCCTTCTCGACGATCTCCGGCCCGACCATCACGTTGATGCCCATCTGCGTCAGCGCGTCGGCCGCGCCGGACTTGGAGCTGAGGTTCCTGTTGCCGTGCTTGGCCACCGGGACGCCCGCGCCGGCCACCACGAAGGCGGCGGCGGTCGAGATGTTGAGCGTGCCCTTGCCGTCACCACCCGTTCCGACGATATCAATTGCGCCCGGCAGGCCTTTGACCTTGTTGCATTTTGCCCTCATCACCGCGGCGGCGGCGGCATATTCGTCCACCGTTTCACCACGTGTGCGCAAGGCCATCAGGAAGCCGCCGGTCTGTGCCGGTGTCGCCTCGCCCTCGAACAGGCAGGCGAAGGCAGCCTCGGCCTCGTCGCGGCTGAGCGGGCGGTCGGCGGCGATACCGATCAGGGGCTTGATGTCACTCATGCGGGTACCGCCATCATGTCGAGGAAGTTTCTGAGCAGGGCATGCCCGTGCTCGGATGCGATCGACTCGGGGTGGAACTGAACGCCGTGCATCGGCAGATCGCGGTGCTGCAGCCCCATGATGGTGCCGTCCTCGAGTTCGGCGGTGATTTCAAGCACATCGGGGCAAGAGGCACGCTCAACCACGAGCGAGTGATAGCGCGTCGCGTCGAACGGCGAGGGCAGGCCGGCGAACACGCCGCGGCCGGAATGCGCGATGCGGCCCATCTTGCCGTGCACGATCTCGGAATGCCGCACGACGCGACCGCCGAAGGCCTGTCCGAGCGTCTGGTGGCCAAGGCATACCCCCAGAAGCGGCGTGCGCGTTTCCGCTGCCGCCCGCGTCAGCGCGAGGCATATCCCGGCGCGGTCGGGGTCGCATGGCCCGGGCGAGAGCAGGATGCCCGCCGGCCGCATCGCCATGGCCTGCTGGACGTCGATCGCGTCGTTTCGGCGCACGACGACGTCGGCACCCAGCTCGCCCACGTAGTGCACGAGGTTGTAGGTGAAGCTGTCGTAGTTGTCGATAAGAAGCAGCATGGCGCGTCCCGGGAGAATGCGGGCCGTGGCCCGCGGTGTCGATCGCGGTATACTTGTTCAGGGTTGCAAGCCACCGTCAAGGGGCGCAAGAGTGGGACAACGGCGATAGAAGGGCAAATTCCGTGCTAAGAGGCGTTACGGGTGGTTTTCTGGCGGGTGCAATCCTTTCGGCGATCGTGCTCGGGACAGCGTCCGTCCTGACGGACATTCCGGGGCAGCCGCCGCCCGAGGCCGCCGGCGTGGATGTCCCCGCCGGCTCGGAGTTCAACCAGTCCCGCGAGGACCGCGAGGCCGACATGCCCCGCGGCGACGATGCGCCGGAAGCCCGCGACGCGCCGCAGGTGCCCCCGCCCGAACCCGACGACCTTGGATCACTGGACCGGGCCGATACCGGCCCGGCGGCACAACCCGAGACAGGCGAGGCAGAATCGACGCTGAACGCGCCGCAGGAGCAGGCCGACAGTGCGGGCGTGAACGTCGAGAGCGACGAGCCGGTTCTGCCCAGTCCTCAATCCCTCGCCCCCGAGGCACCGGAGGGCGACACCGGCGTGTCCATCTCGACCGAACCGGCGCAGCCGATGCAGCCGGACGTCGAGGAAGACAGCGGCATGTTCCGGTCCGGTGCGCCGGCCGCGGAGGAAGAGCCGCCAGCCGCGGAAACGACCGCTCCCGCGGCGCCGGGCACCTCGACGGACCAGCCGGAACCGGCCCGGGAAGGCGATCCGGCCGCGGCCGGGACGGAGGAGGCTGCACCGGACCGGCAGGACGATCCGGACGGAGCAGAGGCGGACCCACCGCAAAACGCCGCCCCGGCGGCGGAGCAAGAGCGGCCGTCCGGCACCATAGGCGACATGGCCGACGCCGTGACGACCGGCCGCCTGCCGACCGTGGCTGACGCGGATGGCGCGGACGAGGCCGATGTGCCGCCGCTCGAAAGGTTCGCGGCCCCGTTCCGGAACCCGGAGGACAAGCCGCTCATGTCGATCGTGCTGATCGACAACGGGTCCAGCCCGATCAGCCTCGAGGCGCTGGCCGACTTTCCCTATCCGATCAGCTATGCCATCGACGCAGGCTGGTCCGGCGCTGCCGGAGCGGCACGGGAATACCGCGCGGCGGGGTTGGAGGTGCTGGCGATGGCTGACCTGCCAGCGGGGGCCAGCGCCGCGGATGCCGAGGTGGCCATGCAGGGCTATCTCGACGCGGTGCCGGAAGCCGTGGCGGTGATGGAAGGTACCGATACCGGGCTTCAGGACAGCCGGCAGGCCACAGAACAACTCATCCCGATCCTCAAGGAAAGCGGCCATGGACTCGTGCTGTTTTCGGACGGCCTCGATACCGCGCAGAAGCTGATCTCGCGGCAGGGCGTGCCGACGGTCACCGTGTTCCGCGACTTCGATGCCGACGGGCAGGACGCGACCGTGATCCGCCGGTTTCTCGACCAGGCGGCGTTCAAGGCCCGGCAAGAGGAACCGGGCGTCGTGATGGTGGGCCGCCTGCGGGCGGAAACGGTGAGCGCGCTGCTTTTGTGGGGGTTGCAGGACCGGGCGAGCAGCGTCGCGCTGGCGCCTGTCTCGGCCGTCCTGCGGGCCTCGCAGGACTAGGGCGCCCGGGCCGTTGGCTCAGGCGTCGCGCCACTGGCCGGGGGCCAGCCCGTCGAGACACCAGTCGCCCACGCGCCACCGCACCAGTCTCAGCGTGGGATGGCCCACATGCGCCGTCATCCGCCGCACCTGCCGGTTGCGGCCCTCCGTGATGATGATTTCCAGCCAGCAATCGGCCACCGACTTGCGATAGCGCACCGGGGGGTCGCGCGGCCAGAGATCGGGCGGCGCGATCGGTCGCACGCGGGCGGGCCGCGTCGTGCCGTCCCTGAGCGGCACACCCCGGCGCAGGGCGTCGAGCGCCGCGTCATCCGGCACGCGTTCTACCTGAACGAAATAGGTTTTTTCCGTCCTGTTGCGGGGGGATGCGATGCGGGCCTGCAGCTTGCCGTTGTCGGTCAGCAGCAACAACCCCTCGCTGTCGCGGTCCAGCCGCCCGGCCGGGTATACGCCGGGCACGCCGACGTGGTCTGACAGCGTTGCGCGCGGGCCGTCAGCATTGCCGCCATCGGTGAATTGCGACAGAACGCCATAGGGCTTGTTGAACAGGATGAGCCTTGCCATGGCCCCCTGATGCGACAGGGGGCCATGGCAAGCAAGGGTTACTTCGACGCGCCGGGCCAGAAGCCTTCGCGCACCTTGTACGTCCACGCGCCGCCGGCATTCTTCCAGCCGTTGACACTGCGCTTGCCATCGGCGCTCATGTCGCCCTCGAAGCCGTCAACGACCGTGTAGGCCGGCGTTTCGATACCGGCGTCGGCCAGCGCGTCCACCGCCCGCGCGCTGCGGCCGCCGGAACGGCAGATGATCAGCACCGCGGACGGATTGCTTTCGGCGATGAACGCCTTCATTCCATTCAGGAAATCGGGATTGTCCATCATCATGTACCGGCCCTTCCGGGCGTTGAAGGGATACTCCGGGTCGATCATCTTGAAGGGAATGTTGACGTCGGCCGCGGTGGGATAGCCCACCAGCATCGTTTCGGCCGGGCTGCGCACGTCCACGAGCGCCACGTCCTCGCGCTCGGCCAGCAGGGCGATCGACTCCTCGGCGGTGATGTAGCGACCGGGCTCGTTGATCTTCTTCTTGGCAAGATCCGACTCGACGACGGAGGTTTCGATTTTCATGCCATGGCTGTCGGCATGGCCCGTGGCTGGCAGGGCAAGGGCCAGCCCGAGGGCCAGCGCAGAGGCTGTGAAAAGACGGTTCGGGCGCGTCATGGTGAGGCTCCTTTCAGGATAACATTCACGAAACAGAATATATCCGTGCATAAACACGAATCCTGCGCCCATCTTTGACCAGGATCAAACGGGTCGGCCGCGGCCCAATCTAGCCGTTGCCGTCATCCGAGAAACGCGCCGCGTCCGCGGCCGCCCGGCGGATGGCGTTGGATTTGTGCACCGTTTCCATGTACTCGGCCTCGGGGTCGCTGTCATGCACGACACCGCCGCCCGCCTGGATGTAGAGTTTGTCGTCCTTCACCAGCGCGGTGCGCAGGGCGATGCAGATATCCATGTCGCCACCCGCGCTGAAATATCCCACGCCCCCGCCATAGACGCCCCGCTTTTCGGGTTCCAGCTCGTCGATGATCTCCATGGCGCGCACCTTGGGGGCGCCGCTCACCGTGCCGGCGGGCAGCCCGGCCAGCAACGCCGACAGCGCATCCTCGCCCTCGGCCAGTTCGCCCACAACGTTGGACACGATGTGCATGACGTGGCTGTAGCGTTCGATCACGAATTCCTCGGTGGGGCGCACCGTGCCGACGCGTGACACCCGCCCGGCGTCGTTGCGGCCAAGATCCAGCAGCATGAGATGCTCGGCCCGTTCCTTGGCGTCGGCCAGCAGCTCGGACTCGTTGGCGCGGTCCTGCTCGGGCGTGTTGCCACGCGGCCGGGTGCCCGCGATCGGGCGGATGGTGACCTCTCCGTCCATCACCCGCACGAGTATCTCCGGGCTGGCACCGATCACCTGGAAGCTGCCGAAATTGAAATAGAACATGAAGGGCGAGGGGTTCGTGCGCCGCAGCGAGCGGTAGAGCGCGAAAGGCGGCTGGAGGAAGGGCTGGGTCCATCGCTGGCTTGGCACCACTTGGAAAATGTCCCCGGCGCGGATGTATTCCTTGGCCCGTTCGACAGCGGCCTTGTAACCGTCGCGGGAAAAATTGGACACCGGCGGCGCGTCCTCGTGCGCCTCGCCGAGGTTTCGGCTGGTGCGGGGCAGGGCGCGGTCGAGGTCGCGGACCGCGTCCATCACCCGTTCCGCGGCTTGCGCGTACGCCGCCCGTGCCGACAGGCCCGCACCGGCCCAGGCCGGGGCGACCACTATCACGTCGCCCTTCACGCCATCGAGCACCGCAACCACCGAGGGGCGCAGCAGAAGCGCATCCGGCACGCCGAGCGGATCCGGGTTGACGTCCGGCAAATGCTCCACCAGCCGGATCATGTCGTAGCCGAGATACCCAAAAAGCCCTGCGCTCGCCGCCGGCAGGTCGGGCGGCAGGTCCGTCCGGCACTCGGCAATCAACGCGCGCAGATTCGCCAGCGGGTTGCCGGGCTGTTCCTCGAAGGCGGTTTCGTCAAAGCGCGCGTGACGGTTGATGCGGCTGGTCTGTCCGTCGCATCGCCAGATCAGGTCCGGCTTCATCCCGATGATGGAGTATCTGCCGCGCACCTCTCCGCCGGTCACCGATTCCAGCATGAAGGCGTCGCGCGCGCCGCCTGTCAGCTTCAGCATGAGCGAGACTGGCGTGTCCAGATCGGCCGCCAGCCTCGTATAGACCAGCTGGTTGCGCCCCGCCTCGAAGCCGGCGGCGAAATCCTCGTAAGAGGGGGTCAGCTCCAACGTGCGCCCCCTTACTGGAAATTGGAATGCACGGCGTTTATCGCCGACTGATCAAGGTCGAGCCCGGCGCGCGCGCGAATGTCGTTGGCCAGAAGCTGGAAGAAGTCCTGTGCCACCCCCGAGGCCGCGCGGTCCTTCAGCGCCTGGCGCAGTTGCGCCAGTTCCTCGTCCTCCGGGTCGGGCGGAAGAACGGCGTCGAGCTTGACGACGAAAATCCGGCCCTCGCCCTCGATCGCCGTGGCGCTCCCCTCGTCCAGACTGAAAACCGTTTCCATGAAGGCGGGCGGCACATCCGCGCGGAACCCCCGCCGGGTGAGGGTTTGCCGGCCATCGACGGCCAGCCCGGCCTCGTTCAGCGAGGCGCCGCTTTCCAGCTCGGACAGGGCCGGCTGCACTTGCCGGGTCAGCTGGTCGACCACCGTGTCGGCCATCCATGCCGCTTCTACCCGGCCGCGCACCTCCTCGAGCGGCTGGACCTGCGGGGGGATCACCTCGTCGAGCCGCAGGGCGAAGATGCCGCCATCTTCCAGCTCGCGCAGTTCCGGGTAGTCGTCTCGGGCCACGTCCGCGGCGGCGTCGCGGAACGCCGCGTAGGCGGCGATGCCCTCGCTCATGCCCTCGTGCCAGTCTATCTGCCCCTGCTCCATCTCTGTCTCGCTCGCGAGATCCTCCAGCGTTGCCCCGCCCGCCAGCAGGTCCTGGACGCGCTCGATGCGGGCCTCGACGGCGCGCCGTGCCCGGTCGCGCGCCAGTGACACCCGCAGTTCCGGCCGGGCTTGCTCGAACGTCGTGACCTGTGCGGACAGCACGGCATTGACGCGGAACAGCGCGGGGCCCACGGGGCTGGGCAGGGGGCCGGTCACCTCGCCGGCCTCCGCGGCGAACACGTCCGCGGCCGCGTCTCCGAGCTCCGAGCGCGTCACGTCGCCGAGATCGATGTCGGCCAGTTCCAGCCCCCGCTCGGCGACAATGTCCTCGAAGCCGGCATCGCCGCCCCGGATCCGTTCCAGCGCCGCGCGCGCCGCCGCCTCGTCGGAAAACGCCAGCCGTTCAACCAATCGCCGCTCGGGCTTGTTGAACTCGTCTTCGCGGGCTTCGTAGGCGTCGCGCAGCGCCTGCTGTTCGACCTCCACATTGTCGAGCAGCATGTCGGGCGTCAGCCACGCATAGGTGATCCGCTTGCGCTCGGGCAGGGTGAAGCGCTCCTCGTTCTCGGCGTGGTAGGATTGGAGATCCGACTCGTCGGGCACCGGCAGTCCCGTGGCAAGATCACCACGGTCCAGCATCGCCCAGGCGACGTCGCGCCGCTCGCCCAGATAGTCAATCAGTGTTCTGGTGTAGCCCTCGGGCATCGTGACCCCCGACATTACCGCCGCCTGCAGGAAGCTGCGGGCGGTCTCGTCGCGGACATCCTCTTCGAATTCCGACTCCGACAGCCCGGCCTGTTCGAGGGCAAAGCGATAGGCCTCGCGGTCAAAACTGCCGTCAACGCCCTGGAACTGCTGCATGGCAAGGATCTCTTCGCGCAGGTTGGCATCCCCGATCGACAATCCTGTGCGGCTGGTTTCGTGGTCGAGCGCCGCCGCCGCGATCAGGCGTGCCAGAACGGCATCGGTGACCCCCATTTCGCGCGCGCGGGCAAAGCTGACGGCCTCGCCGCGCTCGGCCTCGATCGCGCGGATCTCGTTCTGCAGGGCGCGGGCATATTCGTTCACGTCAATCTGCGCGTCGCCCACCGAGCCGATCGTGCGGACGGTTCCCGACAGGTTGGTGACGCCGAAACCGCCGAGCCCGATGATGAGCAGGCCCATCAGGATCCAGACCAGCGGTTTGGTAATGCTCTTTGCTGCCATGAAAGCCCCTGTCAGACGCGCGTTTGCCCTGCCGGGTGTCTACGCGCTGTCCGCAGCGGGGGCAAGAGGCTGCCGCGCGGGCCGCAGCCGGTCACGCGCCGCGGTAGGGCTCGACATATTGCAGGGCCAGATCCCACGGAAAGAAGATCCACGTATCCTGGCTCACCTCGGTGATGTAGGTGTCGACCATGCCGCGTCCTTTGGGCTTGGCGTAAATGGTGGCCACGCGCGCCCGGGGCATCTGCGCGCGCACCACCTCGAGCGTTTTGCCGGTATCCACCAGGTCATCAACGATCAGAACGCCCGCGCCATCGCCGATCAGCTCGAGGTCGGGGGACTTGATGACGACCGGCTCGCTCTGGGTCTGGTGATCGTAGGATTTCACGCTGATCGTGTCGACGGTGCGGATATCCAGTTCGCGCGCAACGATCATCGCCGGGGCCATGCCGCCACGGGTGATGGCAACGACCGCGCGCCACCCGGTTTCGGGTGTTTCCGCCTGCAGCCGCCACGCCAGCGCGCGCGCGTCGCGGTGCAGCTGATCCCAGCTGACATGGAATCCCTTTTCGTGGGGCAGTCGCTCGGGGGTCATCCTCGTCCTTCCTGGCGGGTGGGGCGGGCCGGCCACGGACCCGCGCGGTTCAGCTCTTGTCGATGTCGGGGGCGTCCACCGCCTTCATCCCGACGACGTGGTATCCCGCGTCCACGTGCAGCACCTCGCCTGTCGTGCCGCTGCCGAGATCGCTGAGCAGATACAGCGCGGATTTGCCCACGTCGTCGATGGTCACGTTCCGGCGCAGGGGGGAGTTGAGCTCGTTCCATTTCAGGATGTAACGGAAATCGCCGATGCCCGACGCCGCCAAGGTCTTGATCGGCCCTGCCGACACCGCGTTGACCCGGATGCCGTCGCGGCCCAGATCCTCGGCCAGATACATCACGCTGGCCTCCAGCGCGGCCTTGGCCACGCCCATCACGTTGTAATGCGGCATGACCTGTTCGGCGCCGTAGTAGGTCAGGGTGAGCATCGAGCCGCCCGCGTTCATCATCTTCTCGGCCCGCTGCGCCACGGCAGTGAAAGAGTACACCGAGACGTCCATCGTGTTGAGGAAATTCTGCCGGCTGGTATCCACGTAACGGCCGCGCAGTTCGGACTTTTCGGAATAGCCGATGGCGTGCACCAGGAAATCGATGCCGCCCCATGCCTCCTCCAGCCCCTCGAAGGTCGCGTCGATCGAGTCGGGGTCGCTCACGTCGCAATTGAACAGGTGGTGCGCACCCAGCTGGCCGGCCAAAGGCTCCACCCGCTTGCGGAAGGCGTCGCCCATGTAGGTAAAGGCCAGCTCGGCGCCGGCGTCTGCGCAGGCCTTGGCGATGCCCCAGGCAATGGATTTCTCGTTGGCAAGGCCCATAATCAGCCCGCGCTTGCCCGCCATCAACGTGTTTGACATTTCTCGCCCTCGGCCCACCTGTCTACCGCCATCCGTTTAGGCGATCCCCACATGTTCATCAAGGGCAAGCGGGCAGGGGAGATGACGCCGCCGCCGGGTGCGCGGGGTTCCGGCTTGTCATGGGCGGACGGGGGGGCTAGCACCGTGCCCGGCGGCCGCGAGGCACACAGCGACGGGAGACGGCTCGATGGAACGTGACGGAATATTCGCCGGCGACGACCCCTTTGCAATCGCGCGGCGGTGGCTTGCCGAGGCGGAGCAGACCGAGGTCAACGACCCCAACGCCACGGCGCTGGCCACCGTCGACGAGACCGGGCTGCCCAACGTGCGCATGGTGCTTCTCAAGGAGATCACCGACGCGGGCTTCTGGTTCTATACCAATTATGAAAGCGCCAAGGGGCAGGAAATTGCCGCCTCGGGCAAGGCCGCGATGGTATTGCACTGGAAATCCCTGCGCCGGCAATTGCGCCTGCGGGGCCATACCGTCAAGGAGGACGGCCCGGAGGCCGACGCCTATTTCGCCTCCCGATCGCGCAAGAGCCGGCTGGGTGCGTGGGCGTCGCGGCAGTCGCAACCGCTGCAGTCGCGGGGCGCGCTGATGGCCGAAGTGGCCCGCGTGACCGCGCGCAAGGGGCCGAACCCGCCGCGCCCGCCCTTCTGGGGCGGCTTCCGGATCGTCCCGGTCGAGATTGAGTTCTGGGCGGACGGCGATTTTCGCCTTCATGACCGCTTCGTCTGGCGCCGCGACGGCGAGGATGCCGAGTGGACGGTGCAGCGGCTCAATCCGTGACATTTTGCCGAGCACGGTATGCCGCGGGCATTTCGCCTTGCCGTGGGCTGGCAATGCGGGTCTAATACTCTTAGCTCCGGTGACAGGAGGCGTTCTGGAGTACGTCGGACGTGACGAAGGACACCGATCAGACACGCCATGTGCGTGGCCACGTCAAATGGTTCGATCCGGTCAAGGGATACGGCTTTGTCGTCGCCGACGAAGGCGGTCCCGACATATTGCTGCATGCCAATGTGCTGCGCAATTTCGGGCAGAGTTCCGTGGCCGACCGCGCCGGGATCGTCCTGGACGTCCAGACCACCGACCGCGGTGTGCAGGCCGTCGAGGTGCATCGCATCGACCCGCCCGACCACGAAAAGCTGGCAGGGCTGGCCGACCTCGCCGATGTCGACCCCGAGGTCATCCGGGCCGCCCCGCTGGAGCCCGCGCGGGTGAAGTGGTTCGACAAGGCCAAGGGGTTCGGCTTTGCCAACACCTTCGGCAGCGACAAGGACGTATTCGTTCATATCGAGGTTCTGCGCCGGTCGGGCATGGCTGATCTGCAACCGGGCGAGGCGCTGGCGATCCGGGTGATCGACGGCCGCCGGGGGCGCATGGCAACGGAGGTGTGCGGATGGGAAACCGCGATAAAGCAATCCGGCGACTGACGGCGGCGTGTGTCCTGTCGGTGTTGCCGTCCTTGGCAGCGGCCGAGGCGGCGTGCCGGGCGGATACCGTGCATCTGCGCGGCGCGTGGGGCGAGGCGCGGTTCACGGTGGAGGTGGCCGACGAACCCGCCGAGCGTGCGCAGGGTCTCATGCATGTGCAGTCCATGCCCAGAAGCGCGGGCATGCTGTTCGTCTACGACGCGCCGCGCACCGCGCGTTTCTGGATGAAGGACACCCTGATTCCGCTAGATATCCTGTTCGCGGACGCCACCGGCACCGTGCGGCGGATCAAGCACATGGCCGAGCCGCTCAGCGAACGGCTGATTCCGGGTGGGGACGGGATACAGTACGTGCTGGAGATCAACGGCGGGATGGCGCGGGCCCTCGGCATCGCGGCCGGGGCCGAACTGCGTCATCCCGCGATAGACGCCGAGCGCGCGGCATGGGGCTGTTAGCTCTTTTCAATGCCGTTCATCGCGGCTAGACACGACACAGGTCCGGGGCGTAGCGCAGTCTGGTAGCGCACCTGTTTTGGGTACAGGGGGTCGTGAGTTCGAATCTCGCCGCCCCGACCATCTTCTTGGCGCCTGCGTTGCGCCAAGGACACGCCGGCGGCGCGCGGCCTCCCCCTACATGTAGCGATCCGGGTACTGCCATGTCGTTGTCTGCCGTCTCGGCCGCGCCTGTTCACGGCACCGCCCACCGTGGCCGGCCGAACGGGCTAAGGCATCTTGATAGAACAACTTTCAGGCGACAGGCGCGGGACCTGGCACAAGATGTGGCGCGTGGATGAATCACGGCGCCGAAATGCGGAACGCGAAGCCTTTGTCCGGTCAACGCCTTTTTGAGGAAAATCCGCAAAAAAAGGCGTTGACGCTCTATGGCAAGATACGCCAGTTTGTGTGAGCGGGCTGCAAAGCCACAAGATATAGTGGCGGCAGGCTGAGGTAGGAACAGAGACCTTCACGCTGAACGGGGTTGGCCCGGATGGTCATTCCGTGCCGGGTATGTGGGCCCGGAGACGCTCCTTTTACCTCTGTCGATCCGCCCGCAGCCGGGCCGCACGGTAGGCGCGGCTGATGAATTCGAAATGCTGAAGTATGGGGCAGCAAATGAAAATCGAACGCAGATTCACGAAGGCAGGGCAGGACGCCTACGCGGATATCGACTTCGTCACCACCAGCTCGGAGATCCGCAATCCCGATGGCACCACCGTGTTCAAGCTGGACGAGGTCGAGGTGCCCGCCAGCTGGAGCCAGGTGGCCAGCGACGTGATCGCGCAGAAGTATTTCCGCAAGGCCGGCGTACCGGCAAAGCTCAGGAAAGTGCGCGAAAAGGGCGTGCCCGAGTTCCTGTGGCGTTCGGTGCCGGCGTCCAAGGATACCGCGCGGGGCGGCGAGACCTCCGCCAAGCAGGTCTTCGACCGGCTGGCAGGCGCGTGGGCCTATTGGGGCTGGAAAGGCGGCTATTTCTCCACCGAGGAGGATGCGCGCGCATATTTCGACGAAATGCGCTACATGTTGGCCCGGCAGATGGCGGCGCCCAATTCGCCCCAGTGGTTCAATACCGGCCTTCACTGGGCCTATGGCATCGACGGCCCCAGCCAAGGCCACTACTACGTGGATTTCCAGACGGGCGAACTGACCAAGTCGGCCAGCGCCTATGAACATCCCCAGCCCCATGCGTGCTTCATCCAGTCGGTCGATGACGACCTGGTGGGTGACGGCGGCATCATGGACCTGTGGGTGCGCGAGGCGCGCCTTTTCAAGTATGGCTCCGGCACGGGCACGAACTTCTCGTCCCTGCGGGCCGAGGGAGAGGCGCTGTCCGGCGGGGGCAAGTCGTCGGGGCTCATGGGATTCCTCAAGATCGGCGACCGGGCCGCGGGCGCGATCAAGTCGGGCGGCACCACGCGCCGGGCCGCCAAGATGGTGATCTGCGACGCGGACCATCCCGACATCGAGGAATTCGTCAACTGGAAGGTGCGCGAGGAGCAGAAGGTCGCCTCGATCGTCGCGGGCTCCAAGATGCACGAGGCGCGTCTCAACGACATCTTCTCGGCCATCCGCGAATGGGATGGCAGCGACGAGGATGCGGTCGACCCCAGGAAGAACGCAACACTCAAGGCTGCCATCCGCGGCGCAAAGCAGGCCAAGATCCCCGAAACCTACGTCAAGCGGGTGCTGGACTATGCGCGGCAGGGCTATGACAGCATCGAGTTTCCCACCTACGACACCGACTGGGATTCCGAAGCCTATGCCAGCGTTTCGGGGCAGAACTCCAACAACTCCATCCGCGTGACGGACGCCTTCCTCGAGGCGGTGCGCAACGACGACGACTGGGCGCTCATCAACCGCGTGGACGGCTCGGTGGCCAAGACGGTCAAGGCGCGCGACCTGTGGGAGGACGTGGGCCATGCCGCATGGGCCTGCGCCGATCCGGGCATCCAGTTCCACGACACGATCAACGCGTGGCACACCTGCCCGGAGGATGGCGAGATCCGCGGCTCGAACCCGTGTTCGGAATACATGTTCCTCGACGACACGGCCTGCAACCTTGCATCGATGAACCTGCTGGCCTTTCATCGCGACGGGGAATTCGACGCCGATGCCTACGTGCACGCCACGCGGCTGTGGACCGTGACGCTGGAGATTTCGGTGCTGATGGCGCAGTTCCCGTCGAAGGAGATCGCGCGGAATTCGTTCGACACGCGCACGCTCGGGCTGGGCTATGCCAATATCGGCGGTCTGCTGATGAACATGGGGCTGGGCTATGACAGCGCCGAGGGGCGGGCCATGTGCGGCGCGCTCACGGCGGTGATGACCGGCGTGGCCTACGCCACCTCCGCCGAGATGGCCGGAGAGCTGGGCGCCTTCCCGCATTACGAGCGTAACCGCGAGCACATGCTGCGCGTGATCCGCAACCATCGGCGCGCCGCGCATGGTGCCGCCTCCGGCTACGAGGGGCTGGCCACGCCGCCAGTGCCGCTGGATCACGCGAATTGTCCCGATGCGCGTCTGGTCGATCTCGCGCGCGCCAGCTGGGACGAGGCGCTGAATCTCGGCGAGGCGCATGGTTACCGCAACGCGCAGGCGACCGTGATCGCGCCCACGGGGACCATCGGGCTGGTGATGGATTGCGACACCACCGGCATCGAACCGGACTTCGCACTGGTGAAGTTCAAGAAGCTCGCCGGCGGGGGCTATTTCAAGATCATCAACAAGTCGGTGCCGGCGGCGCTGGAAAAGCTGGGCTACGGACCGGCCGAGATCGAGGAGATCGTGGCCTATGCCGTGGGCCACGGGACCATCGGCAACGCGCCGGGCGTGAACCACACCTCGCTGGCCGGTCATGGCTTCGGGCCGGAGGAGCTGGCCAAGGTCGACGCGGCGGTGGGCTCGGCGTTCGACATCCGGTTCGTGTTCAACCAGTGGACACTGGGCGAATCCTTCTGCCGCGAGGTGCTGGGAATTCCGGCGGACCGGCTCAACGACCCGACCTTCGACATGCTCGCGCATCTGGGCTATTCCAAGGCCGATATCGAGGCCGCCAACGACCATGTCTGCGGAACGATGACGCTCGAAGGGGCGCCGCACCTCGATCCAGCGCACTACCACGTCTTCGACTGTGCCAACCCGTGCGGCAAGAAGGGCACGCGCTTCCTGTCGGTCAACAGCCATATCGACATGATGGCGGCGGCGCAGAGCTTCATCTCGGGCGCGATCTCCAAGACCATCAACATGCCCAACGACGCCACAATCGAGGACTGCCAGGCGGCGTATGAGCGCAGCTGGCGCATGGGCGTCAAGGCCAACGCGCTCTACCGGGACGGCTCCAAGCTCAGCCAGCCGCTCGCGGCGGCGCTGGTCGAGGATGACGAGGACGCCCAGGAGGTGCTGGAGACGGGCAGCACGCAGGAAAAGGCGCAGGTGCTGGCCGAGAAGATCGTCGAGAAGGTCGTCGTCAAGGAGGTGGTCAAGAGCCACCGCGAGAAGATGCCCGAGCGGCGCAAGGGCTACACGCAAAAGGCCATCGTCGGCGGCCACAAGGTGTATCTGCGCACCGGCGAATACGCCGATGGCTCGCTCGGCGAGATCTTCATCGACATGCACAAGGAGGGCGCGGGCTTTCGCGCGATGATGAACAACTTCGCCATCGCCGTCTCCGTGGGCCTGCAATACGGCGTGCCGCTGGAGGAGTTCGTCGATGCCTTCACCTTCACCAAGTTCGAACCGGCGGGCATGGTGCAGGGCAATGATAGCATCAAGAACGCCACCTCGATCCTCGATTACATCTTTCGGGAACTGGCGGTCAGCTACCTCGACCGAACCGACCTTGCACATGTCAAGCCCGAGGGTGCCAGCTTCGACGACCTCGGCCGCGGCGAGGAGGAAGGCGTGAGCAACATCACCGAGATGTCCGAGGCCGGGGCGAACCGGTCGCTGGAAGTGCTCAAGCAGATCAGCTCCTCGGGCTACCTGCGCAAGCGCCTGCCGCAGGAACTCGTGGTGTTCCAGGGCGGCCAGGAGGGTGGCGCTGTGCACATGGAGGCGCGCGGCGCCACCTCCACCAGCCACGCCGAGGCGGTGATGCGCGATGGCTCAGGCGGCACGGTCACGGCCGAGCGCACCACCAGCACCACGCAGTCCAGCATGACGGTGGATGCCTCGACCCGCGCGCGGATGCAGGGCTTCGAGGGCGAGGCCTGCGGCGATTGCGGCAACTACACGCTGGTGCGCAACGGCACCTGCATGAAATGCAACACCTGCGGATCGACGAGCGGGTGTAGCTGACAGGACACGGGGCGGGTGCGCTCGCCCCTGACGGCGCTCAGGCCGCAGGCAGAAACCGGGCGGTACATCAACCGAGCCTGAGCGGCGAAACTCGAACCGGGGGGCTACGGCCCCCCGTTTTTCTTGGATGGCATCGCGCGTTCAATTGCTCGCCGGGCCGGTGCGGGCGCGCATGATACGGCGAAACCGCCTGCGCGCCGGCCGCCTGACCGAAACGGACCGGCCCGGGAAAGGCCGGTCTCATGCCCGGCCACCCGGCGGCCGTTTCCAGCCCGCCGCGTCTTGCCCGTCAGGGCATGGCCATGCCGTCGGTCGCCGGGTCGGCGCCCCCGTCGAGGCCGTTTTCGGTGATACCGATACCGTGGACCCACGCGATGCCATAGCTGCGCGGATCGCGGATGACTTCGTACCCCTCTTTCTCGAGCGTGTCTGTGACCGATCTGGGAATCCGGTTGACCACATCGATGGCATTGCTGGTCGCCGAGAACCGGGGGCGGGCGACGGCCTCGGACATGGAAAGGCCGAAGTCCAGCACGTTCAGCGTGGCCTGCAGAACACCCATTGCGATCTGCGTGGCCCCCGGGGCCCCGATCACGAGGCGCGGCGTGCCATCGCGGAACACGATCGACGGACAGACCGAGCTGAACCGCGCCTTTCCGGGCGCGATAGACCCCGGCAGGCCGGGGCGCGGGTCGAAAACTCCCATGCAACCATTGTACATGAACCCCAGTTCCTCGGTCACGACGCCCGACGGCATGCCGAGCGAGTGCGTCATCGACACGCACATGCCGTTGCCGTCGACGATGGATATCTGGGTGGTGTCGCGGCACTGGCCGGCCGGGTCGAACCGTGGCACGTCGGCCTTGTCGCCGTTCCTGATCCGGGCGGCCAGTTCGGCGGCGTAATCCTCCGACAGGATCCGCCCTGCCGGCACGTCGACGAAATCGGGATCGCCGATGAAACGGTCCTTGTCGATGGTGGCGTATTTCATTGCCTCGGCGACGGTCCGCACGTACTCGGCGCTGTTGTGGCCCATGGATTTTAGATCGAAATGGGCAAGGATGTTCAGCATTTGCGCCAGCATGAGCCCGCCGCCCGGCGGCTGGTTGCTGGTCACCGTGAAGTCGCGGTAGCGTGAGACAACCGGCTGATTGATTTTCGCCTCGTAGCCCGCCAGGTCGTCCGCCGACACCAGCCCGCCATGCGCGGCCATGTCCTCGACGATGCGGTCCGCGATCTCGCCGGTGTAGAACACATCCGCCCCCTGCGCCGCGATGAGGCTCAGGGTCGCGGCCAGATCGGGGTTGATGACCGTGTCGCCGACCTGCTTGGGGCTGCCGTCCTCGCGGCAATAGAGGGCGCGGCTGGCAGGGGTGTGGGCGATACGCTCGTGATTGGCCACGCGCCCCATCTTGGATGGTTCCGACCAGAACTGGTGCACGTGGGGGCGCACCGACCAGCCGTTGCGCGCCCAGCCGATCGCATGTTGCATCAGGTCGGCCCATGGCATCGAGCCGTGACGCTCATGCGCGCAGGCATAGGCGCGCAGCGAAGCGGGCACGCAGATCGACTGGTAGCCGATGTCGTTCACACGCCCCTTGAGCGTGAAGCCATAGCCGTCTCGCGCCTCGCCCTCGATCAGGTCGGCCCACATGTCGCCGGTTGCGGCGCCGGGGGCCGGTGCGTGGAAGTCGATATACTCGTGAACGTCCGACTCCGGGTCGTAGACGGCCATGCTGCCGAAACCGGCGATGCCGCACATCAGCGGGTCGACGACGCCCTGGACAAAGGCGGTCGCTATGGCCGCGTCGACCGCGTTGCCCCCGGCGCGGAGAATCTCGTGACCGGCCTCGGTTGCTTCCGGCTGGGGGGTGACGATCATGGATCGGGATGGCGTGCCCGTCATGTCTGCTCCTGCTTCTGGGTCATTGGGTATTGATGTAGACGACGATGCATTCGCTCTTGCCGCGGTTCTCGAACCGGTGTGGCCTGCGGCTGTCGAAACAGAAGCTGTCACCGGGGCCGAGAACGTAGAAACGGTCCTCGACCTCGAGATTGAGCGTTCCCGAAATGACAAACCCCAGGTCGAGACCCGAATGCTCGTAATTCCTGCGGCCCGACATCGCGCCGGGCTTGAGGTGCACAAGCATGAACTGCAGGCCTTCCAGGTCCTGCGGCGAAAGCATCCAGGCGGTCATGTCGGTCCCGTTGAACGTCATGACCGGCCGGCTTCCTTCGCGAATCACGATGCCATCCTCGGCCTCGGCAGACCCTGATCCCGCGTCGAAGAAATAGGCGGTCGGTAAACCGAATGCGTTGGCGAGCTTTCTCACGGTGCGCAGCGACGGCTGGGACAAGCCGCGCTCCACCTGGCTTATGGTGCCAACCGACAGATCGGCGCGATCGGCAAGCTGCTGCAGTGAAAGCCCGTGCTGGCGGCGCAATTCCCGCAAGCGGCGTGCCAGAACTTGGCCGTCATTCTCGGCTGCCTCGGGCGGGCGTGCGATTTTTTTCGAGACGGACACGGTTCGTTTCCTTCAAATTTTGAGCCAGTTTAAGGCAAAAATGAAAATTTGTCGCTCATGCTTTCATTTTTTCTTGCCTGATCCTCGCAAAAATGAAAGATTTTGCAAAATGTTTTTAATCTGGAGTGATGCATGCGCGTTGGAATCGAGGTTGGAGGAACCTTTACCGACATGGTCGCCGTCGAGGATGACCGGATCGAGCTGCGCAAGGTTCCGTCAACACCCGCGGCACCCGACCGAGGCGTTCTGAATGCGATCGAGGAATCGGGCGTCGATTGCGGGCAGATCAGCGACATGGTGCATGGTTCGACCGTGGCGACCAACGCACTGCTTGAGCGCAAGGGCGCGAACGTGGCGTTCGTCACCACAGCAGGGTTTCGCGATATCCTTTTCCTTCAGCGCCACGACCGCCGCAATATCTACGATCTGCGCTATCAGCGGCCGGTTCCGGTGGTGGAGCGCGTGGACTGTTTCGAGGTGGCCGAACGCGTCGATGCGCAGGGCGAGGTCCTCGCGCCGCTCGACATCGAGGCGGTAAAACGCGATGTTCTGCCCGACCTCAAGAAAGGCGGTTACGACGCCGTCGCGATCTGCCTGCTGTCGTCCTATGCGAACCCCGCGCACGAGGAGGCGCTGCTGGATCTTCTGACGGCGGAGATGCCGGAGGCGGTGATATCCGTCTCGTCCCAGGTGACGCGGGAATTCCGCGAGTACGAACGTGCCTCGACGGTGACGCTTGCAGGATACGTGCAGCCGGTGATCGACCGCTACATCGAGAGGCTCGAGGATTCCCTGCAGGGCCTGGGCGTCAAGGCGCGGCTGTCGATCATGCAGTCCAACGGCGGCCGGGTGCCGGCCTCGGCGATGCGGCGCAACGCGATCGCCGCGTTGTTCAGCGGCCCGGCGGCGGGGGTCGTGGGGGCGATCCGTCAGGTTGGCCGCAGCGGCAACGGCAACCTCATCACCTTTGACATGGGCGGCACCTCGGCCGATGTGTGCCTCGTGACCGGGGGGCGCCCCGGGATATCTCCGGATACCGAGATCGACGGGCTGCCGGTGCGCACCCCCGTTATCGACATCTCGACCGTGGGCGCGGGGGGCGGTTCGATCGTCTGGATCGATGATGGCGGCATGCTGCGCGTCGGGCCAACCAGCGCGGGGGCGGAGCCGGGCCCGGCCTGCTATGGCAAGGGCGGCACGCAGCCCACGCTGACGGATGCGCACGTGATCCGCGGCAGCCTGCGGCCCGAGGCGTTCCTTGGCGGGGCGATGAAGATCGACCGCGCGCTGGCCGTCGCGGCGTTTCGCCCGCTGGCCGAACAACTGGGGCTTTCGGTGCCCGAAGCCGCCGGGGCGGCGCTGCGCCTTGGCGCGGCAAACATCGTGCGCGCCATCCAGCATATCTCGACCGAGCAGGGCAAGGACCCGCGCGATTACGCGCTGGTGCCCTATGGCGGGGCCGGCCCGCTGCTGGCCGCCGAGATCGCCGAGGAGCTGGGCGTGCAGCGCGTGATCGTTCCGCCCAATCCCGGGGTTCTGTCGGCCTATGGGCTGATCGCGTCGGATTTCTCGCGTATCTACGCGGCGACACACCGGTTCGTTGTCGATGAGGCCGCGGCGGACAAGGTGCGCGCCATCAAGGCCGAAATGGAAGCCGAGGCACGGGCCGATTTCGAGACCTTTGCCCTGGGTGGCGAGCTGGAGATCGGTTTCGTCGCGGACATGCGCTTTGTCGGGCAGGCCTTCGAGGTGCCCGTCGAACTGGACGAGGAAACTCTCGAAAAGCTGGACGCCGCGATGCTGGAGGACCTCTTTCAGCAGGCGCACCACCGTATTTTCCTGCACGGCGGCACCGAGGGCCAGAAAATCGAGATGGTCAGTTTCAGGGTGACGGCCACGCGCGCCATCGGCAGCTTGCCCGCTTTCCGTGAAAAACCCAGCAATGTCGAGCGGCCCGCACACACCAGCTTCGAGACCGGGCAGGGGGTGCGGCACGCCGCGCTCCATTCCAGCTCGGAGCTGCCGGTGGGACAGCCCGTGAAGGGGCTGGCGTTGATCGAGGGGTATTCCTCGACGGTGTACCTGCCCGACGGATGGACCGTGACCCGCGATGCCGATGACAACCTGACCATGGAAAGGAGCCGGGCATGACCCTCAGCGCGATAGATTACGCCGTCATCAGCCAGGCGGTTCTGGCCGGCGCCCGCGAAATGGGGGCCAAGCTCATCCGTTCCGCCTATTCGACGATCCTGCGCGAGGCGCGGGACGGGTCTGCCGCCATCCTTGACCGCGACGGGTATACCGTGGCCCAGGCGGAGCTGATCCCGATGCAGCTGGGGTCGATCGGGGCGATCTTCCAGTCCTGTGCGCGGCTCTACGATCTCGACGAGGTGACCCCCGACGATTTCTTCGTCGTCAATGACAGCCACTCCGGCGGGCAGCACCTGCAGGATGTGTTCTTCTTCCATCCGATCTTCGTCGGAGAGCGCCGTGTGGGGTTTGCCGCCTCCGTGGCGCATCATCTCGATATCGGCGGCGGTAGCCCCGGCCTTTCGCCCCACGCCCGCGACATCCATTCCGAAGGCCTTATCATCCCGCCGACGAAATTCTCGATGACGCGCGACTGGAACGGCGGCCCTCTCGAACGCATGCTTCGAGCGAATGTGCGTGCGCCGCTGCAGACGATGGGCGATTTCAACGCGCAGATCGCGGCCAACAGGATCGGGCAGAAGCGGATCGCGGAGTTGTGCGAACGCTACGGCGTGCAAAAGGTGGAAGAGGTCATGGCGGCATTCCAGGCTTATACGGAACGCCGCGTGCGCGCCGGTATCTCGAAAGCGCCTGACGGGGTCTATTACGGAGAATCCGCGATCGACGATGACGGGGTCAACGATACGCCGGTTCGCGTGCGTTCCAAGGTCACAATAGAGGGCGACCGGATAACGGTCGATTACAGCGGCACCGACGACCAGGTGATGACGAATGTCAACGCGCCGCTCGCCTCGACGATCTCGGCCACCATGTCCTGCGTCAAGAGCGTGATCAGCACGCCCGACATTCCCTTCAATGACGGGCTGTGCCGCTCGGTGGACGTGGTCGTGCCGGAGGGCTGCGTCCTCAACCCGCGCTACCCCGCGCCCGTTCGCGCGCGGATGAACGTCTGCTACCGCGCCTTCAACGCGACGATGAAGGCACTGGCGCAGGCCGTTCCGGAGCAGGTTATCGCGGGGGGCTACGATTCCACCTCCGTGGGCTGCCTGTCGTGGCTTAACGACGGCAAGTACTCCGTTTACCTTGAGGTGTTCGGTGGGGGATATGGCGCGTCCAGCAGCCAGAACGGATGTGACGCCATCGACAGCCCGCTGGCCAACTGCGCCAATACCCCCGTCGAAGCCATCGACCAGGATTACGAGTTCTTCCGGGTCGAGGAGTATCGCCTCAGGCCGGACAGTTTCGGCCATGGCCGGTACCGCGGCGGCGCGGGGTTCGAACGGGCCTTCCGCATCCTCAAGGATGGCGCGACCGTCGCGCTTTATGCCGACCGTTTCAAGTTGCCGGCAAGCGGCCTGTTCGGTGGAACCGACGGGACGACCGGGGCCTGCGAAATTCACCGCGGAGACGATGTGATCTCGCTCAAGTCGAAGGACATGCACGACTTGAAGAAAGGCGACCTGGTGGTGTTCCGCTTCGGTGGCGGCGCCGGCTACGGCCCTCCGCAAGAGCGATCGCACGCGGCCATCGATGAAGACGTGCGGCAGGGCATTCTGAGCGCCGAGGCCGCCCAAGGGGCCTATCCGGGGTGGGCCGCCAGCCGATGACAAAAAGTGCCGCCACCTTCTTCCGCAGTCTGTGGTTCGCGGATTGTCCCGAACCGGCGCCGGAGGCCGACAGCGCCGGCGATGCGGATCTGGCGATCGTGGGGGGCGGCATTACAGGGTTGTCGGCGGCGCTGCATTTCGCGCAGGCCGGCCACAGCGTGACGGTCTTCGAGGCCGACGAGTTGGGTTTCGGAGCCTCGGGACGCAATGGCGGCCAGGTCATACCGGGCTTCAAGCACGACCCCGACGCCGTGATCGCCCGGCACGGTGCGCAGCGGGGCGAGGCATTGATCCGGCTTGGTTCGGACGCTCCCGACCTCGTGTTCGACCTGATCGAACGGCATGGCATCGCCTGTCATCCGCGGCGCAACGGCTGGATTCAGGCATCGCATTCCAAGACCGCGCTCGGCACGGTTCGACAGCGTGTCCACCAGTGGCAGGCCCGGGGCGTTTCGGCCCGTATGCTGGACCGCGACGAGATCGTGGCCATGGTCGGGTCGTCGGGATATGCCGGCGGCTGGCTGGACCCGCGTGCCGGACAGGTTCAACCGCTGGCCTATGTGCGGGGGCTGGCCCGCGCCGCGCGGGAGGCCGGCGCCCGGATCGTTCCGCAAAGCCCGGTGCGCGGGCTGGCGGCGGAAAACAACGGGTGGCGCCTGATCACCGATCGCGGCGAGGCGCGGGCAGGGCGCGTCCTGCTGGCCACGGGTGCCTATAGCGACGGGCATCTTCTGCCCGGTCTGAACCGCGGCATTCTCGCGGCCCAAAGCAACATCGTGGTCACGGCGCCCTTGCCCGAAGAGACGCGCCGGACGGTGTTGCCGTTCGGCGGCTGCCTGTCGGAAATTCGCAAGCTGGCCTTCTACGTGCGGCTGTCCCATGACGGCCGGCTGATGCTTGGCGGCCGCGGTGCGATCGGCGAGACGCACGGCATGGGTTTGCAAAAGCGGCTCGAGCAGGCACTGCGCCGTATGTTCCCGCAGGCGGCCGCGCTGCCGATAGAGTATGGATGGTCAGGGCAGGTGGGGCTGACGATGGACGGCTGGCCGCATCTGCACCAGCCCAAGCCGGGGCTGTACGCCTTGCTGGGGTATAATGGCCGCGGCGTGGCGCTGGCGACGGCCATGGGCGCAATGATCGCGCGGCACCTGGCGGATGACGGGCCGCTTGCCCTTCAACAGACAAGGCTGCGCCCCATCGGCTGGCACGCCGTCAGGACGCCGGTCATGCGGATGGGCATCAGTTATTACTGGATCAAGGATAGACTGGGTTTGGCAAGCTGAAGGAGGTGCGATGACACGAACCGGTTGGGTTTCGACACCCAGATGACACCCCCGGCAGCGGGGACAGGCTGCATTCCGATACAAAACAGGGAGAAAGACAGTAATGAGACAGAAACTAGCAAGCGCCATCGTCGGCACGGCCCTGCTGGCCGGGGCGACGTCGGCTTCGGCAGAGACCATTACCGCCAGCGTGTGGTTCCCAGAAACCCACCCCTTGACGGGCGCCGGTTACCTCGAACTGGCCAAGACGATCGAGGACGTCTCCGGCGGTGATCTGACGTTGCAGGTGTTCACCGGCACATCCCTGCTGCCGCCCGCCGCGCACCTGTCCGGGCTGCAGGACGCGGTCGTCGACATGACCTATCACGCGGGCACCTACACGCCCTCGGACTTGCCCGAGGACAACGTTCTGGCATCGCTCGGCATCGGGCTCAACGAAAGCATGGTCGGCATGATGGCCGTGGCCGATTTCTACATGAACGATCCTGGCATGCAGGACATGTTCGACCGGCTCGGGATCGTCTTTCTTGGCTCCTACGCGACGCCGCAATACGTGATGATCTGCAATACACCGGTGACGAACCTCGAAGAGATCGAGGGCAAGAAGATACGCACGCCTTCGCCCGTGCACGCGGCCTGGGTCGAAAGCGTCAAGGCGACCCCGGTCAGCGTTCCCTCCTCGGAGATGTTCAACGGGCTTGAAAAGGGACAGTTCGATTGCGTGTTCAACGCCGCAAACGATCTGAAATCGAGATCGCTGTGGGACGTGGCCAAACACACCACGCTGCTCGAGGTCGGCTCGTATTTCGCCGGGTGGGAATACGCCATGCGGGACGGCCGCTGGGAGGAACTGAGCGAAGGAAACCGGCGCCTGCTGCTCGACACCATGCCGGACAACCTGGTCAATATCGCGCAGCAGTATCAGGCGGCGTCTGACGAGGCGCTCGCCGAGGCCGAAGACCGCGGCGTGACGGTCTATCAGCCCTCAGAAGGTTTGCAGCAGAACCTTGACGCCTTTGTCGCGAACGAGGTGGAGCCCATGGCGCTGGAGACCGCCGAGAACCTTGGCGCCCCGGATGCCACCGGGCTGATCTCCCGTTTCAAGGAAACCTATGACAAGTGGGGCGAGCTGCTCGACGGCGTGTCGCGTGACGATGCCGATGCGCTCAGCGACATCCTGGCCGAGAACCTCTATGACACCATAGATGCGTCGAGCTATGGCCTGAACTGAGCACTTTCTGCCCGGCACGGGCACGTGAAAGCCCGTGCCGGGTCACGGGGGGACGTCCAATGACCCGAAATACCGCAATGGTGGACACCTTGCTCCGGTGGCTGTCGAATTTCCTCGCCGTCATCGGCGGGATCGCGTTGGTTCTAATGATGGTGCAAACCGTCGCGGACGTGATCGCGGACCAGTTCTTTTCCCGGCCGATACCGGGAAACCTCGAAGTGATTTCCGTTCATCACATGGTGCTCGTGGTGTTCCTGCCCCTGGCGTTCGTCGAGCGCCGGCACGAGCACATACAGGTCGATCTCCTCTATCAGTTGATGCCAAGGCTGTTGCAAAGGATCACGTTGGTCGCGGGATACCTGGTCAGCGCGGGGTTCTTCGCGATCCTCACCTGGCGCACCTGGGGCGACGCGATACGCTCGCTGGCCAAGAACGAGATGATGATGGGCAATGTCTATGTCATCATCTGGCCCGCCAAGTTCGTGCTGCCGGTCGGCTTCGCGGCCATCGGTCTGGTCGTGCTCCTGCATGCCTGGCGCGCGGCCACCGATCCGGCGTTTTCCCCGACTCCACCGGCCCCTGAAGAAGGTCACATCTGACCCCCGCGCCGCCAAGCGCGGCAGCCGGGAAATCCAATCCAGCGAAGGGCTCCTTACATGAGCAGTGTCGACATCGGTTTCATCGGTCTGGGCGCCAGCGTGGTGCTGTTGCTGTTGCGTGTGCAGATCGGGGTCGCTTTGGGCCTCGTTTCCTTCGTGGGTATCGCCGTCCTGCTCAATCTTCGTGCGGCTTGGGGCATCATTACCGCGATACCGTTCAATTTCGTCGGCGACTGGAACCTGACGGCGATCCCCATGTTCCTGCTGATGGGATTCGTCGCCTCGGAGGCCGGATTGTCGTCGGGGTTGTTCCGGACCATGCGCATGTTGCTGTCATGGCTGCCCGGCGGCCTGGCGGTGGCCAGCGTCGGGGCCAGCGCCACGCTCGCGGCGGCGTCGGGATCGTCCGTGGCCACCTCGTCGGCCTTCGCGCGGATCGCCACGCCGGAGATGCTGCGCTACCGTTACGATCCCGCGCTCGCCACCGGCGTGATAGCCGCGGCCGGCACGCTGGGGTCACTCATACCGCCCAGTATCCTGATGATCATCTACGGCTATATCGCCGAGGTTTCGGTGGCCAAGCTCTTTGCCGCGGGGGTGGTGCCCGGCATTCTGACCGGGCTGGCCTTTTCGTCGATGATCGTGCTGCGCTGTATCCTCAAGCCGTCGCTTGCGCCACCGGTTCACGAGACGTTCACGCGCGCCGAGATGCGCGAGGCGATCGCCGAAACCTGGGCCCTGCCGGTGATCATCGTGGGCGTCTTGATGGGCATATTCCTCGGGTTCTTCACGCCCACGGCAGCGGGGGCGGTCGGTGCCGCGCTGGCCGTGCTGGTGGCGCTTGCGCGCCGTTGCCTCACGCTTGCCGTGATGGCGCGGGCGATCGAGCAGACGCTTATCGGGACGGCCAGTATCTTCATGGTGGTGATCGGCACGGCCCTTCTTGGCAAGTTCATGGCGCTGTCGGGCGTGCCGACCTTCGTGGCCGAAAGCTTCGTCAGTTTCGGAACCTCCGAGCTTCTCGTGCTTGTCGCCGTCGCGCTGCTCTACATCTTCCTGGGCTGCTTTCTGGATTCCATCGGCATTCTGCTCCTGACGATGCCGATCATCCTGCCGATGGCACAGGCGAGCGGGCTCGACCTGATCTTCCTGGGTATCATTCTGGTCAAGCTGCTGGAGATCGGTCTTCTGACGCCGCCGGTGGGGCTGAACGTCTACGTCATCAAGGGGGCGCTCGGGGATCGCGTGGCGTTGACCACGATTTTCCGCGGCGTGGGATGGTTCATCGCCGTCGATCTGGTCGTGCTTGTGCTGCTCATCTCGTTTCCCGCCCTGTCGCTGTGGCTGCCCGGGATGATGCAGTAGACGGGTGCGCACGGTGCCAACAAGAACGGAGAAAGTTCATGATCGAAGACTTTGAACGCCTGACGGCCCACAAGGGAGCCGCGCCCTTTCAGCCCATCCGCTTCGAACTCGTGCCGCGCCGGACAGCCGTGGTGCACATCGACGCGCAGAACGACTTTCTTCACGACGATGGCGCCTACGCCAGACAGCAGATCAATATTGGCCACATGCAGCGCGTGATCGCGCCGACCAGACGTCTGGTCGAAGTTGCGCGCGCTCACGGTGTTCCGCAGATATGGACACGTCACGGAACGCGCAGTTCGGTGGATGCCGGCCCGTTCCACAAGCTGCGCCCACAACTTGGTGAAAGCGGTCTGCGGCAGAACACGTGGGGCTACGAGCTTTACGGCGATATCGGCGCGGCGGAGGAGGACTGGTTCGTCGAGAAGACACGCCTGAGCGCGTTCTTTCAAACCAATCTCGAGGTGATCCTGCGTGGCCTCGGGGCCGAAACCGTGATCTTCACGGGCGTTCTGACGAACCAGTGCGTCGCCGCGAGCAGCAAGGACGCCATGTTCCGCGATTTTCAGCCCATCGTCATCGAGGAGTGCACGGGTACGACGCTGCCCAACCTTCACGAACCCGCCCTTGCGATGATGAAAGTCGGCTGGGCGGAGGTCACGTCGCTCGACGATATACTGGGCCGGATCAGTGACCTGCCCGCGGCGTGAGAAAGCCGCCCGTGCCCCGCTGAACGCATTGCGTGGCCGTGCCGGTCCGCCTTTCCCGGAAAGCTGAAACCGGACTGCGCATGCCTGAGACTGGTCGCAACTCCGACAGATCGAACGATCAGCGCGCGCGCCCGGAGGCAGGCGGTGACAGCCCGCAACAGCCCATCCGGCAAACCGGGTTGCACGGCATGCACCTGGGGCTGGTGATCGCGCTGTTCGCACTGGCCTATTTCTTCTCGCTCTTTTTCCGGACGGTCAACGCGGTTCTGTCGCCAAGGCTGGAATCGGAGCTTGGCCTCGGGCCTGGCAATCTGGGCTTGTTGACGGCCGCCTATTTCCTGGGCACCGCTGCGTCGCAGATCCCAATCGGGATATGTCTGGACCGGTACGGGCCGCGGCGCGTTCAAACGGTGCTTTTGTGCGTCGCCGCCGCGGGGATCGCGACCTTCGGTCTCGCCGAGGCCGTGCCTTTGCTGGTCTTTGCACGCTTCGTGATCGGGATCGGCGTGGCCGGTTGCCTGGTAGCCTGTTACCAAGCTGCGAGCCTTTGGCTGCGCCCCCGGAATCTGCCGCTGGCGAGCGGTCTTTTCCTGGCCGTGGGAGGGATCGGCGCCCTGGCGGCAACGCAGCCCGTGAGCGTGATAATCCGTCTGACGGACTGGCGCACGATGTTCCTTGCGCTCGCCGCCATCGTGTTGCTGAACGCGCTGGCGATCTGGCGGGCGGCCCCGGAGCCGCGCGCGCGGCCGAGCATCTCGTGGCAGTCTTGGCGCAGCGGCTTCCATACCGTCTTGCGCAATGATCGCCTGCGGAGATACCTGCCCATTGCCGCCGTCTGCTTCGGCACCGGCACGTCGATGCAGGGGCTGTGGGCCGCGCCGTGGATGCGGGACATCGCCGGTCTGCAGGCCAGTGCCGTAACCTGGTCGCTGACGGCAATGGCCGTCGCGCTGACGGTCGGCTCGGCCGCCGGCGGCATCGTCGGTTCTGCCCTTGGCCGGTTCGGCATAACGTTTCCCCAGCTGATCCTTGGCAGCGCGTGCTTGTTCATCTGCGCCGAGCTGGGCCTTGTCCTCTTTCCCGGGCATTTCGACCTGATCAGCTGGCTGTTGATCGCGCTGACCTACAATCCGGTGACGCTTGCCTATGCCTATGTCGCATTGTCGCAGGACAGGGCCTTTATCGGGCTTTCCAACGCGCTGATGAATACCGGCGTGATCCTTGCGACCTTCTTGATACAGTATGTCCTGGGGGCGATTTTCTCCGTGACGAACGCGGGCGTGACCCAGTGGCCGTACCTGCTTTCCATGGCAGGCCTGATCGTGCTTCAGGTTGCCGCGCTGGCTTGGTGCCTTGGCGCGCCCAACCGTGAAGAATAACCGAACGGGATGGTATCGAACCGCCGGTTGGGAAATTGTCGCATGGCGGCGGTGCGGGTGCAGCCGCGTCCCTGGTTCTCAAACGGACGGACGCGCGCGGGCAGCGGTATGCGTGCGCCCGCGATGGCCAGTTCCTTTTTGATATCAGCGTCACCCCGCGGCTGCGTTGAGACCCGACATGCCGGCCCGGCGGCCGCCGGAGTGGCGGGTTGTATCACCGCGACGGATGATGTCGGGAACTGGCATTTGGCGGGCGGTTCACCCTGTCAGGTTGACACCGCAACACACGCAAGGGACGACCCATGAAAACCCACGCACGGGCTGTCGTGATCGGCGGCGGCGTTATCGGATGCTCCATCCTCTATCACCTGACCAAGCTGGGCTGGAGGGACGTGGTTCTGCTGGAGCGCGACGAGCTGACCAGCGGCAGCACATGGCACGCGGCGGCAAATATCCACGGGCTGCATGACAGCGCCAACATCTCGCGGCTGCAGCACTATACCATGACGCTCTACAAGGAGCTGGAACAGGAAACAGGGCAGAGCTGCGGCGTGTTCCAGCCCGGCAGCCTTTACCTTGCGCAGACGGAGAACCGGGAGCATCAGCTGAAGCTGCAGGCGGCGAAGGCCAAGCTTTACGGGATGAAGTTCCACGAGATCAGCCGCGAGGAGGCCGAGGAGAAGCATCCGCTGGTCAATTACGACGGCATCCGCTGCATCATGTGGGAGCCGGAGGGGGGCAACGTGGACCCCTCGGGCGTGACCAATGCCTATGCGGTCGGCGCGCGGCAGAAGGGGGCGGAGATCTATCGCTTCACGCCGGTCACCGCCACCCGTCCGAGGCCCGACGGCACATGGGTGGTCGAGACGCCGAAGGGCAATATCGAGACCGAGTGGGTGATCAATGCCGCGGGCCTGTGGGGCCGGGAGGTGGCGAAACTGGCGGGCATCGAGGTGCCGCTTCAGCCCACCGAGCACCAGTATTTCGTGACCGAAGCCATGGCGGAGATCGAGAGCGCGGGCCGGCGGCTGCCCTCGGTCGCGGACCGGGATGGCGAATATTACCTGCGGCAAGAGGGCAAGGGCCTGTTGATCGGCGCCTACGAGCGCAAAGTGAAGTTCTGGGCCGAGGACGGCACGCCGCTGGATTTCGCGCACGACCTCTTCCCCGACGACTTGGAGCGCATCGAGGAGAACATGATGCGCGCGATCGAGCGCGTGCCGGCCGTGGGCGAGGCGGGGATCAAGCGGGTGATCAACGGGCCGATGATCTGGTCGCCCGATTCCAACGTGATCCTTGGGCCGGTGCCGGAACTGAGAAACTACTTCATGTGCGGGGGCATCATCCCGGGCTTCAGCCAGTCGGCGGGCATGGGGCTGATGGTGGCCCAGTGGATCGTCGAGGGGGAAATGCAGTATGATATGTTCCCGTGGGACATCGCGCGGTTCGGCCAGTGGGCGAATGACCCGCGCTTCGTGATGGCCAAGGTGCAGGACCAGTACGCCCACCGCTTTGCCATCCACTACCCCAACGAGGAACGCGCGGCGGGCCGGCCGCACCGCACGCGGCCCGTCTACGAGATGCAAAAGGAGATGGGCGCGGTGTTCGGCCTCAACTACTGCTGGGAGCACCCGCAGTGGTTCGCCGACACGCCGGGCACGCAGGACACCAACGGGTTCACCCGCCAGAACTGGTGGGGGCCTGTCGGGGACGAGTGCCGGATGCTGCGCGAACGGGCGGGCATCATCGATATTTCCAACTTCGCCAAGTACAAGGTGAAGGGGCCGGGCGCCGAGGACTGGCTGAACGCGGTGTTCGCCAACAACATGCCCACGTCGGTCGGCCGGTCCTGCCTGACGCCGCTGATTTCCGTGCGCGGCGGGATTGCCGGGGATGCCACGGTGACGCGGGTCGATGCGGATGAATTCTGGATCGTTTCGTCGGGGATGGCCGAGCGCTATCAGAAACGGTTCTACGACATGGTGCCGCTGCCCGAGGGCACGACCTTCGAGAGCCATACCGAGCAGATGTGCGGCTTCAACGTGGCCGGGCCGAAATCGCGCGAGTTGTTGCAGCGGATGACGAACACCTCGTTGGCGACCGGGGATTTCCCCTTCATGCGGTCGAAGATGATCGACATTGCCGGCGTGCGCTGCCTTGCGCTGAGGGTCAGTTTTACCGGCGATCTGGGCTGGGAGCTGCATTGCCGGACCGAGGATCAGGAGGCGCTTTACCGCGCGCTTGTGGAGGCGGGCAAGGAGTTCGGCGCGGGGCCCGTGGGCGCGCGGGCGCTGATGTCGATGCGGATCGAGAAGGGCTATGGCTCGTGGAGTCGCGAATACAGCCCCGAATACTACCCCCACGAGGTCGGTCTTGCGGGGCTTTGCAAGATGGGCAAGGATTTCCTGAACAAGCAGGCGGCGCAACGCGCGATGGAGGGGGCGCCCCGCGAGGACCTTGTGCTGATCCATGTCGACGAGGCGGCGGTCACCGCCTCGAACGCTGACGCCACCGGCGGAGAGCCGATCCTGCGCGATGGCGCGCCCGTGGGCCGGGTGACGTCGGGCACCTACGGTTACACCGTGGGCATGTCGCTGGCACTGGGCTATGTCCGGCACGGGACAGCGGGGCCGGGCGACACGGTTGAGGTGATGATCCTTGGCCGACCGCACCGGGGCCGCATCCTGCAAGCGCCCCCCTTTGACCCCGAGGGCCGGCGCTTGCGGGCCTGACCGACCCGCCGGGATGGTGGCCCTTGCAAGGGTCAGCGCACCGCGCGCGCCCAAAGGCCGCCGAAAACCGTCGAGACGCCGAACAAGAGCGCCGCGGCACAGACGATGGTGGGGCCGGCCGGCGTATCGGCGACAAAGGCCATCCTCAACCCGCCGAGCGCCGACAGCGCCCCGATCGCCATGGCCACGGTGGCCATGCGCTCGGGCGTCACGGCAAAGGGGCGGGCGGCGGCCGCAGGGATGATGAGCATCGCCGTTATGAGCAGCGCGCCGACGACCTTGATCGCCACCGCCACGACCACCGCCAGCGCCACCGTCAGGATAAGCTGCTCGCGCCGCGGGTCGATGCCTGCCGCATGGGCGAGATCCGCGCCGAGAGTCGCGGTCAGCAGGCGGTTCCATCGCCATGCCAGAAGCCCCAGCACGGCCGCCGCGCCGCCCCAGATCACCGACAGGTCGGTGCGTCCGACCGCGAGGATGTCGCCAAAAAGGTAGGCCGAAAGGTCCACCCGCACGCCCTGAACGAACGATACCGCCACCAGCCCGAAGGCAAGCGCGGAATGCGCCATGACGCCAAGCAGCGTGTCGAGCCCGACGCCACGCCCCGACAGGGACGAGACCGCCAGCGCCATCACGAGCGCCACCGCGAGCACCCCCGAGAAAACCGGCAGCGAGAACGCCAGCGACAGCGCCACGCCAAGGATCGCCGCATGTGCCGTGGCGTCCCCGAAATAGACCATGCGCCGCCAGACCACGAAACACCCGAGCGGCGCGGCGGCCAGCGCCACGCCCAGGCCGGCCAGCGCCGCCCGCACCATGAAATCGTCCAGCAGTGTCATTCCGCGGCCTCGTGATCGTGATCGCATCCGTCATGGTCGTGGTCGTGGTCGTGCCGGTAGAGCGCCAGCGCCCCGCCGGTGCCCGTGCCGAAAAGCGCGCGGTATTCCGGGGCCGACGCCACGTGCTCCGGCGCTCCTTCGCAGCAGATATGCCCGTTTAGGCAGATCACCCTGTCCGATGCCGCCATCACGACGTGCAATTCGTGGCTGACCATCAGCACGGCGCAGCCGAGATCCTGCCGGACCTGCTCGATCCGCCGGTAGAAGGCGGCGGCGCCCGGCTGGTCAAGGCCTTGTGTCGCCTCGTCCAGGATCAGCAGCTCGGGGTCGTTGAGCAGCGCGCGCGCCAGCAGGACGCGCTGGAACTGCCCCCCCGACAGCGCCGCCATCTGCCTGTCCGCCAGCCCGCCGGCGCCCGCGGCATCGAGCGCGGCATCGACGCGCGCGCCCGTCACGCGGACCGGCAGGCCGAGGAAGCGGCGCACGGTCAGCGGCAGGGTAGGGTCGATATGCAGCCGCTGTGGCACGTAACCCAGCCTGAGGCCGCGCCTGCGGTGGACACGCCCCGCCTGCGGGCTGAGCGCGCCGATGATCGCGCGCAGCAGCGTGGACTTGCCGGAGCCGTTCGGCCCCACGATGGTAACGATCTCTCCCGGCGCGATGGACATCGTGATGTCGCGCAGAACCGTCTGTGCCCCGAGCGTGATGCGCAGGCCGGCAATGTCCACCAGGGGGGGTATGTCCGTCATGCCGCCTCCGCGCAGCGGGGGCAGATGCCGACCGCCTCGATCACCATGCGCTCGATCTCGAACCCCGCCCCCCGCGCTGCCCGCGCCAGCGCGCCTCGGTCCGGTGCGGCCTCTGCCTCGGCGACGCTGTCGCAGAGCCGGCAGATGAGGAAGGCCGGTGCGTGATCCTCGCCGGCATGGGTGCAGGCCACGAAGGCGTTGAGCCGCTCGATCTTGTGCGCGAAGCCGTGCGTCACGAGAAAGTCCAGGGCGCGGTAGGCCACGGGTGGCTGCGAGCCGAGCCCCTCCTCGCGCAGGTGGTCGAGGATATCGTAGGCGCCGAGCGCGCGGTGCCGGTCGAGCAGGATTTCAAGCACGCGGCGGCGCACGGGGGTCAGCTTGAGCCCCGCGGCCCGGCAATGGGCGTCGGCGGCCGCGAGCGCCGCCGTCTTGCAGGCGTGGTGGTCGTGGGCTTCGAATCCGATCATGGCGGTCCTTGCGGGATTTCCGGTTCGTGTCGTGTATCAGGGGCTTGATATGTTATACTATAACATTTAACAATCCTCCCGTCTTTCACTGTCCGAAAAGGTGCCCTGATGATGTTTCGTTCCGCCTGCGTTGTCCTTGCCCTGCTGTCCGCCCCCGCGCGGGCCGACGTCCCGGTGGTGGCCACCGATATCGCCGCCGTGCATTCGCTGGCTGCTCAGGTCATGGAGGGGGTTGGCACCCCCGAGATGGTCGTGCAGCCGGGCGTGTCGCCGCACGGCCATGCGCTGCGCCCGACGGAGGCGGCGGCGCTGGAGGCCGCTGACCTCGTGTTCCAAGTTGGCGGCGGCCTGACGCCGTGGCTGGACGGTGCTCTGGAAACGCTGTCGGCCGACGCCAGCGTGCTGACGCTGATCGAGGTGCCGGGAACACTGAGACACGCGATGCGCGATAACGTCATCTTCAAGGTGGACGCGCATGATGCGGGCCACGACCACGGTCATGACGGGGCGCACGAGGACGAAGAGGCGGCGCATGACGCAGGTCAAGACCACGGCCATGCCGGCGGGGATCACGGCCACGCGCATGACGGGATCGACCCGCATGCGTGGCTGGACCCTGAGAACGGCAAGCTGTGGCTCGACGCCATGGCGGACGCGCTGGCCGTGGCGGACCCCGGGAACGCCGCGCTCTACCGCGCCAACGCGGCCGAGGGCAAGAACAGGATCGAGGCGGCGACGACCCGGATCGAGACGATGCTGGCACCGGTTCGCGACGCGCGGTTCGTCGTCTTCCACGACGCCTACCAGTATTTCGAGCGCCGTTTCGGGCTGTCGGTGGTGGGGGCGATCGCGGTCTCCGACGCGCGGACGCCGGGGCCGGCGCGGCTGGCGCGCCTGCGTAACGGGCTGGCCGAGCGGAACGTCGTCTGCATCTTCGCGGAGCCCCAGTTCGACCCCGGTATCGTGGAGGTCGTGCTGGAGGGCAGCACCGCCCGCGCCGCCGTTCTGGACCCGATGGGCGCCGACATTCCGCCGGGGCCGGCATTCTATACCCGGCTGCTGACGGGGCTTGCCAGGGCCATCGTGGACTGTGCCTGATCGCGCGGGCCGGAAAATTCGAATTTTCCGGCCCGGAATTTTTTGGAAAATTCCGGGCCCGGCGCATCGCCCGGGCCTCAGAGCTTCCTTATCTTGAGCTTGGTGATCCGGTTGCCGTCCTTCGCCATCACCTCGAAGCGGAAGCCGTGCAGGTTGAATACCTGGTTCACCTCGGGGATGATCTGGGCCTCGTGGATGACGAGCCCGGCCACGGTGTTGGCCTCGTCGTCCGGCAGTGTCCAGTCGGTCGCGCGGTTGAGGTCCCGTATCGTCATGGCGCCATCGACAAGGAACTGGTTGTCCTCGCTGCGGCGGATCGGGTGGTCGGCGTCGGGGTCGAATTCGTCGGCAATCTCGCCCACGATCTCCTCGAGGATATCCTCGAGCGTGATCAACCCCTGCAGAACGCCGTACTCGTCCACGACCAGCGCGAAATGGGTGCGCAGGCGCAGGAACTGGCGCATCTGGTCGTCGAGCGTGGTGGTCTCGGGCACGAAGTAGGGCTTCATCGCCACGTCGCATATGTCGAAATTCGAAAGCGTTTCCGGTGACACGCCCTCGTTGGTGACGAGGCTGTACATGGCGCGCAACAGGTCCTTGGCGTGGACCACGCCGATGATGTTGTCGGGATCGTCGCGGAAAACGGGCAGGCGGGTGTGACGGCTCTGCAGGATCTGGTCGAGGATCGCCTGCGGCTCGCTGCCCGCGTCGATCATCTCGATCCCCGACCGGTGCAGCATGATTTCCTCCACGGCGCGCTCGCCAAGGTCGAGCGCGCCGAGGATGCGGTCGCGGTCCTCTTTCTCCACGATCCCCTCGGAATGGCCGAGATACAGCGCGCCGGCGATTTCCTCGCGCACGGCGAGGATATGGCTGTCGGGGTCGGTCTTGACCCCGAAGAGGCTCAGCACCGCGCGCACGAGCACGCGAACCGCGTAGACCACCGGCGAGAAGATGTTGATGACCGGCGTGATGATGGGCGCGGTGCGCGAGGCGGCGGCCTCGGAATTGGTGATGGCGTAGGTCTTGGGCAGCACCTCGGCGAAGATGAGCACCAGCAGCGTCATGACCAGCGTCGCCAGCGCGACGCCGCTTTCCCCGAACAGGCGCGTGAACAGCGCCGTGGCCAGCGACGCGGCAAGTATGTTCACGAGGTTGTTGCCCAGCAGGACAGAGCCGATCAGGCGCTCGTTGTCCTCGGTGATGATCAGTGCCCTCTCGGCGCCCTTGTCCCCCTTGTCGGCCCGCGCCCGCAGCTTGCCGCGCGACGCGGCGGTCAGGGCCGTTTCGCTGCCGGAGAAATAGGCCGAGAGCACGAGCAGCGCCAGGATTGCGCTGGCGGTAAACCAGAAAGTGGCGTCGAGCAGGGGAGGTGAGGGGTCCATCGGGTCGCTTTCCTTTCAACCCTATGCGTTATGGGGCGCGCGCGCGCCGCGTTCAAGGGAATGCCGGCGGTGAAACCGAACAACAAGCGGGGCGGGCGCCGCGGTGTTCCGAACGCGGGCGCTCATTCTTCGTCGGATGGTGTGTGCGCGCCGGAATGCCGACGGGCCAGCGGGTGGTGATCCTCGACCAGGCTTTTCAGGCGCTCGTCAAGGACATGGGTGTAGATCTCGGTCGTGGCCACGTCGGCATGCCCGAGAAGCGTCTGGATCGCGCGGAGATCGGCGCCGTTGGCCAGCAGATGCGTCGCGAAGGCATGGCGCAGCGTGTGCGGCGTGACGTCGCCGGGCGAAATGCCGGCTTCGACCGCGAGCTCCTTGACCAGCAGATAGAACCTGTGCCGCGTCAGGTGGCCCGTCCTGCCCCGCGACGGAAACAGGAAGGGCGAGGCGGGCCTGCCCGCGGCGCGGCCCCTCTCCTCGGCCCTGTCCCGTACCGTCAGCCATGCTGACAGTGCCCCCTGCGCGGTGGCCGAGAGCGGCACCATCCGCTCCTTGCCGCCCTTGCCGGTGACCAGCAGCAACTCCGGTCGGCCGCGGGCCGCCGCGACCGGCAGCGAGATCAGTTCGCTCACCCGCATGCCAGTGGCATAAAGAAGCTCCATCAGGCAGGTGTTGCGCACCCGGTCCGCCTCGTCGCGTCCAAGCCGCCGGGCGGCATCCAGCAGGCGGTCGACATCCTGCTCCGACAGCGTCTTCGGCAGCTTGCGCTCGGGGGTCGGCCCGCTGACCTGCAGGGCGGGGTTGTCGCCGCGCAACCCCTCCTCGAAGGCGAAGGCGTAGAACTGGCGGATCGCCGAGAGCCGACGCGCCCGTGTCGAGCGGGCCAGCCCCTGCGCATCGCAATGGACGAGATAGGCCTCGATATCGGCCTGCCCGGCCGTCTCCGCGTCCTTTCCGCGGGCATTGAGCCAGTCGGCGAAATCCCCAAGGTCGCGGGCATAGGCGGACAGCGTGTTTCGCGACGCGCCTAGCTCGGCCGCGCGGGCCTCGAGAAAGGGCTGAATCCACCCTGCGCCACCCGTCATCGCGGCCCCGGCAGCAGCAGGATCTGCAGGGCGGCGCGGCGCGCTACGTCCTCCAGCCCGACGAGGCGCAGGGTGGCCAGCGCGGCCACGGTATCGCCGGTGCGGCCCGCGCCCGGTGCGCCGACCGTTCCGGCGGCGGTCAGGATCGCCTCGCCCAGCTGTCCGCGCGAGAGCATGCCGGCGAAGTCCTCGGGCGGCTCCGCGGCC
>NZ_JBISDG010000009.1:0-105784 GCF_044472985.1 Roseovarius salis
GGTCGGCACGCGCGGCAGTTTCGGCGCGGACGGCGACGCCATCGCGCGGGCGATGGCCCACGATCTAGGGCTGGGCGTGGCGGGGGCGGCATGGCACACCGACCGCGCGCCGCTGGCCGAGCTGGGCGGCTGGCTGTCGATGGTCTCGGGCAGCCTTGGCAAGATGGGTCACGATATCGCGCTGATGGCGCAGCAGGGGGTGGGCGCGGCACGCCTGCGGTCTGGGGGCAGCTCCTCGGCGATGGCGCACAAGGTCAACCCCGTCCGGGCGGAGCTGCTGGTCACGCTGGCGCGGTTCAACGCCGTGCAGTTGCCGGGGCTGCACCTCGCCCTCGATCACGAGCAGGAACGCTCGGGCATGTCGTGGACGCTGGAATGGCTGATCCTGCCCCGCATGTGCGAGTCGACGGGCGCGGGGCTGACGCTCGCCGCCGCGCTGGCGGAGGAGATCGAGGCCCTTGGCGACTCGGCCGGTCCCGGCGGCTGATGCAGCGTCGCCGACTCGCCGCCGGCCGGGGGGGCGCGACCGTAAACCGCCGGAAAACCGGTGGTTTCAGGGCCATTTCCGGCTTTTGTCACCGGGGATCACGGCGCGGTGTGTTCATTACGTCACAACTCGGGCAACAACGGTTGGGCGGGGGGGCGCCGCGTTGACACTCCGGCCTCATTTGGAGCATTCCATCCTCAAGCCGCGTCCAACATCTGGTGCGGTGGAAATGGAAATCCTGCTTGACTAGGAGGGACAACCTTGAAAAAGCAACTTCTCTGCACCAGCGCGATCGCTCTCGGCGTCGCAGCTGCGCCCGCAGCAGCCCAGGAGTGGAACCTGGACTGGGGCGGCTTCATGAGCCAGCACGTCGGCTTCGGCGACATCTCCGGCACCGCTATCCCGGCCGGCGTTGACCCCGAGGGCGACGGCGTCGATATCCACTCGACCTCGGAAATCATCTTCTCGCCGAGCGTCACGCTCGACAACGGGATGACCTTCGGCATCAACGTCCAGCTCGAAGGCGAGCAGACCGCCGCCGACATCGACGAAACCTACATGTCGATCAGCTCCGACACGTTCGGCCGCGTTGACATCGGTTCGGAAAACTCGGCCGGTTACAAGTCGATGGTTGGCGCCCCCGGCGTGACCTCGATGTACATCAACTCGCCGTCGACCTCGACCTTCATCCCCTGGACCGGCACCGGCACCGCGATCGGCTTCCGCCAGGCGGCCCTGTCGAGCTACACCGAAGTCGCGGGCAACAACGACGTTCAGCGCATCAGCTACTACACGCCGGACTTCAACGGCCTGACCGTTGGTGTGTCCTACGCGCCGACCGGCGCCGTGAACGCCGCCAACAGCTTCAGCGTCAACAAGAACGCCGTGCTGTCGGACATCTTCGACATCGGCATGAACTACTCCAACTCCTTCGGCGCCACCGACATCACGCTGTCGGCACGCTGGGGCACGGGTGACACGCCGGTTGCCGGTTTCTCCGATCCGGAAACCTGGGGCCTGGGCTTCCAGGTGGGCTTCAACAACATCACCGTTGGCGGCAGCTACACCGAGAACGACAACGGCGCGCCCGCGGGTACCGCCGACCAGGAAGGCTGGAGCTTCGGCGCCACCTACGATGCCGCCGGTCCGTGGTCCTTCGAAGCCCTGACCTACCAGGGTGAGGTTGATCTCGGCGGTGCAGCATCGCTCGACCGCGAAGCCTATCGTATCGGCGCAAGCCGGACGCTTGGCCCGGGCGTTGACTGGGACATCTACCTTCTGCAGGAAGAGCGTGACTTCAACGTCACTGCAGGCACCGATGCCGAAGGTACCGTTCTGGGCACCGCGATCAACCTGAGCTTCTAAGTTCGGGCACAGATCCAGAGAGGCGGGGGGTGACATTTCCCCCCGCCTTTTCTATTGGATGGCCGGACCACCACGCATGGAGCACGGGACGCCCATCCAATGAAGAAAAGCATCGTCTGGCTCTCCTCCTACCCCAAGTCGGGCAATACCTGGGTGCGGATGTTCCTTGCGAACTATCTGGAGAACGGCGATGCGCCGCTACCCATCAACCGCATCAACAAGTATGGCTTCGCCGATCACGTGGCGGACCACTACCGCAAGGCCGCCGGGCCGGCGGCGGATCTTTCCGATCCCCGGCAGGTTGTCGCGCTGCGGCCGCGGGTGTTGAACGCCCTCAACACCAACGGGGCGACGATCAATTTCGTCAAGACCCACAACGCGATCACGCAGGCCTTCGGCGTGCCGCTGATTCCGCCCGAGCTGACGCAGGCGGCCATCTACATCGTCCGCAACCCGCTGGACGTGGCATTGTCCTACGCGCGGCACTTTTCCGTGACGCACGAAGAGGCGGTCGACCGTATGTCCAGCAGCTCCAACGTCACGACCCCGAATGATCGCTACGTGGCGCATTACCTCGGGTCATGGTCCGATCACGTGCAGAGCTGGCGGATGGTCAACGGGTTCGCGGTGCATGTCGTCCGCTACGAGGATTTGCTGGAAACCCCCGAAAGGAGTTTCGGCGGCATCCTCAGGGCGGCAGGGCTGCCGGTGGATCCGCCGCGCGTGGAAAAAGCGGTGCGGTTTTCCACCTTCGACGAGGCGGCGCGGCAGGAAGAGGCGACAGGTTTCGTTGAAAAGACGGACAGGGCAGAGCGTTTCTTTTCGGTCGGCGGCAGCGGCCAGTGGAAAACGGACCTCGCCCCGGAGCTGGCCCGTCGCCTGCGCAAGGCGCACAGGCGTGACATGAAGAAACTCGGCTACCTGGAGTGAGCATGAAGAAAAGCATCGTCTGGCTCGCCTCTTACCCGAAATCCGGCAACACGTGGACGCGGATATTCCTTGCCAACTACCTGATGAACCGCGACGCGCCGGTGCCCATCAACGAGGTGCACAGGTTCGGCATGGGCGACTCGATCGCGCGGACATACCGCATGGTCGCGGGCCGTCCGATCGACGTGAGCGACATAAACCTCACCCTGTCCCTGCGCGACAAGGTGTTGCGCGGCATCGTCGCCAACAACGCGGACGTGAATTTCGTCAAGACCCACAACATCAGGGCGCAGGCATACGGCGTGACGCTCATACCCGACGCCTATTCGCGCTCGGCCGTCTACATCCTGCGCAACCCGCTGGACATGCTGCTGTCCTACGCGCGGCACTACGGGATGAGCCATGCCGATACGGCCACGGCGATCTCGCGCAGCGACAACTCCAACGCGGCGGAGGAAAACACCGTCACCCAGTTCCTTGGAAGCTGGTCGGAACATGTCGAGAGCTGGACGCAGAAGCGCAGCTTTCCCACGCTGGTGCTGCGCTACGAGGACCTGCTGGAAAAACCCGAGCGCAACTTCGCCCTGCTTCTGAACCATATCGGCATGCCCGTGGACGAGCAGCGCCTTGCCAAGGCGATCCGGTTTTCCAGCTTCGACGAGGTTGCCAAGCAGGAAGAGAGCGCCGGCTTCGTCGAGGGCTCGCCCAATGCCGAGCGGTTTTTTTCCAAGGGCCGCAGCGGCTACTGGCAGGACGAGCTGGACCCCGAGATCGCCGAGCGCGTCAAGCACGACCACCGCAAGGTGATGAAGAAATACGGGTATCTCGATGAGTGACCTGCGCCGCATCATCTGGCTCGCCTCCTACCCGAAATCCGGCAACACGTGGATGCGCAGCCTTCTGGCGCATTATTTCATGCCGCCGGGGCAGGCGCCCGATATCAACAACCTGCGCCGCTTCACCACTGCCGACGTGCGGCAGGATTTCTTCGACGCGGCCAATGGCGGGCCGTTCGCGGGGCGGGGGCTGGAGGACTGGCTGCGCGTGCGGCCACAGGCGCTGCGCCTGATTGCCGGGTCCAAGCGGGGAACGCATTTCGTCAAGACGCATTGCCAGGCGGTGCGCTTCATGGGGGTGGACCTGATCCCGCCCGAGGTGACGGCGGGGGCGGTGTATATCCTGCGCAACCCGTTCGACCTGGCCCCGTCCTTCGCCCGGCACCAGAGCGCCGACATCGACACCGCGATCGGGCGCATGATGAACCCCGACACCATCATGGGCACCGAAACCGGCATCTACGACGCCATGGGCCGGTGGGACGATCACCTGCGCGCATGGACCGAGGCGCCGGGACTGCCGCGCCATGTGGTGCGCTACGAGGATCTGCTCGACAAGCCGGCCAAGGCGATGCGCGGCCTGCTGGATTTCCTGAGCGTGAAGCCCGACAGCGCAAAGCTTGCCAAGGCCATCAACGCGACCACCTTCGAGGCGATGAAGAAACAGGAAGAGACGCATGGCTTCCTTGAGCGGCCGGCCGGGATGCAGGCGTTCTTTGCCCGCGGGCAGGCGGGCGTCTGGCGCGAGGATCTGACACCGGCACAAGTGGCCCGCATCCGCGAGGCGTTCATGCCCGCGCTGGAAAAGTGGTATCCCGAGATGCTGGAGGAAACGGCGGCCTTTGCCGGGGCGGGCTGACCCGCGCGCCTGCCGCCGTCACTCTGCCGCGCGCAGCGGCTTGCCCCCCGAACGGTGGCGCAGCACGCGCTCCAGGTCGTCGAGGCTTGGCGCCGTGCCGCCGGACTCGTCGATATAGCCGTCGTCGCCGCGTTCCTCCTCCCACAGGATTTCCGGCGCCTTCAGCCGTTTGGCCTCCACGTTCAGTGCCCAGTCCCGCGCCGCGCGGCTCCCCCGCCCGAGCGACAGCCGCGCCAGGGCCCGTGCCGTCCAGCGCAGGTAGGTGACCGCCCATGCCTGCAGCGCCAGCATCGCCGGGGTGAAGATCAGCGTCAGCACCGTGGCGATCCCGAGGCCGAAGACAACGGCGGTGGCCAGCTGTTTCCACCAAAGGGCCGTGGGGCTGTTGACGCTGTACCCGCCGTCGATGAAATCGAGGCTCACCCCGAACATCATGGGTGCAAGGCCGGCCATGGTGGTGACGGTGGTCAGCAGGACGGGCCGTATGCGCGCCTCGGCGGTGCGGGTGATCGCCTCGATCCGGGGCATGTAGCGGCTGTATTCCTGATAGGTGTCGATCAGCACGATGTTGTTGTTCACAACGATGCCCGCCAGCGCCACGATGCCGGTGCCGGTCATGATGATCGAGAAGGGCTGGTTCATCACCAGCATCCCGATCAGCACGCCTGTCGTCGACAAAACCACCGCCAGCAGAACGAGCGCCGCGTTGTAGAAGCTGTTGAACTGGGCCAGCAGGATGATGAACATCAGCCCGAGGGCCCCGGCAAATGCCTTTTGCAGGAACTGGCCCGATTCCTGCTGGTCCTCCTGGTCGCCGGTCCATTCATACTCGATGCCCGCGGGCACCACCCCGCTCTCCAGCCAATCGGTGAGCACGCCGATCCGTTCATTGGCGGTGATCGGCACCTCGGCCGTGGTCCCGTCCTCGCCCGTGACGGTCTTGGTCAGTCCCTCGACGACGCCGGCCTTCACGTCGAAGAAGCGCGTCTGGTTGATACGGTCGATCTGGGCCAGCTTCTCGACCGGGGTGCGGGTGGTGAAGTTCGACAGCGGCACCAGCCCGTCCTCGGTGCGCACCTTGAGCGTATCGAGCGTGGATAGAACGCGGTCCTCTTCGGGCAGGCGCACGCGGATCTCGATTTCATCGTCCGAGCTTGGCACGCGCATGGTGTCCAGCAGGATGCCGCGCGTCACCAGCTGCACCATCGCGCCGACGGTGGCCACGTCGGCGCCGTAGCGGCCGGCCTTCTCGACATCCACGTTCACCTGCCAGTCGATGCCCGGCAGGGGCAGGGTATCCTCGATCAGCTTCAGCCCGCGCGTCTGTTCGAACCTTTCGCGCGCCGTCTGGGTAAACGACAGCAGCGCCGGCCAGTCGTCGCTCTTGATTCGCAGGTGAACCGGCTTGGCCGAGGACGGGCCGCGCTCCAGCGCGAGGATCTCGAACTTGATGCCCGGAATCTCGCGCAAACGCGCGGTCAGTTCGTTGATCGTGCGGTCCCCGTCATAGGCAGGATCCATCACCTCGCGCGTTACCGGGATGTCGACAATGGGCAGGGTGAACCACGTTTCGATCACCCTCGGGCGGTCCTCCCATTTCAGCATCTCGAACTGGACCTGCCCGATCGTGTCGCGCGGCGGCTGCGCGCCGCCGGTGTTGTTGTTCAGCCCGCCGTCCCCGGCAAAGGCAAACGCGCTGCGGACATTGGGGTGCTCCAGCACGATGTCCTCGGCGCGCTCCACGATCTCGTCCTTCTGGTCGATCGACAGGTTGCCGCGCGCGCGCACGTAGACGATGGCGTTCTCGGGCTCCGACTCGACGAAGAACTCGGTGCCATTGTTGTTGTTCATGTAGAACATGAACACCGACCCCACGAAGACGAAGACCGCGCCGAATGCCAGCAGCGGCGCGACGGGGTTGCCGGCGATGAGGTGGATGACCGCGCCGAACGCAGACCGGCGATAGCCCGCCGAAACCTGTGCCGGCCGCCGGGGCAGGGCAAGGTTGCGCAGCGCGCGCATGCCGTACTTGACCCGCCGTACCAGCGCCATCAGACCCAGCAGCACCGCGACGACACCGGCGATGGCCGCGCCCGCCAGCGCGACCACCCCCAGCAGGAGCACGAAGACGGTGGCCAGCGTCGGCACTACCGATCCCAGGATATCGCCGCCGTCCATGGCCGCGAACCGCGCGGCGACCGTTTCCAGCAGCACCGGGGCGGCCGCCCCCGCGGCCGAGACCGCGCCGAACGCCAGCGGGAACAGCGCCAGATGCCACAGCCAGAATCCGCGTGCGATCTGGCGGATGCGGGTGTTCAGCCACCGCTCGGCCCGCCCTGTCACGCCACCCATCACCGGCAGGTAGACCAGCGCCACCAGTAGCGACGCCGACAGCACGAAGATCAGCGTAACCGGCAGCATCCCCATGAACTGCCCCGGCACGCCGGGCCAGAACAGCATGGGCAGGAAGGCACACAGCGTCGTCGCGGTGGAACTGACCACCGGCCAGAACATCCGCTTGGCCGCGGCGACATAGGCGTGCATCGGGCCTTCGCCCTCGGAGATGCGCTTGTCGGCGTATTCCACCACCACGATGGCACCGTCCACCAGCATCCCCACGGCGAGGATCAGCCCGAACATCACGATGTTGGACACCGCCACGCCCATCACCGCCAGCAACGCGAAGCACAGAAGGAAAGAGGTGGGGATGGCGAAGCCCACCAGCAACGCCGGCCGGATACCAAGCGCGGCCAGCGTGACGATCATGACCAGCGCGATCGCCGTCAGGACCGAGCTTTCCAGCTGCTTGACCATGGATTCCACGTTGCGCGACTGGTCGTTGGACGTGCCGACCGCGACCGCGGTGCGCAATTCCTCCGGCCATGTCTGCTCGGCCTCGTCCACGGTCCGCCGCACGAGGTCCGCCGTCTCGATGATGTTGAAGCCCTTGCGCTTGACCACCTGCAGCGCGACGGTTTTCTCGCCGTTGAACTCGGCGGTGCCCTGCCGGTCCTCGAAGGTGAGGTTGATCGTGGCCAGGTCGCCAAGCGTCACCACCCGGTCGCCGTTGGTCTTGATCGGCAGGTCGTAGATATCCCGCGTTTCGTCGAAGGAGGACGGGATCTTGACCGAGAACGCGCCCTCGGCCGTTTCCACCTCGCCCGCCGGGATGAGCTGGTTGTTGTTCTGCACCACGTTGACGAGCTCGGCGGCGGTGATGTTGTACGACTCCAGCCGCAGCGGGTCGATCACCACCTCCACCATCTCGTCGCGGTTGCCTGCGATACCGGCTTCGAGGATGGGTTCCAGCCCCTCGAGCCGGTCCTGCAGATCCTTGGCGCGCCGCGCCATCGTGCGCTCGGGGACATCGCCGGTCAGGTTCACGATGATGATCGGGAACTCGCTGAAATTGATCTCCTCGATCTTGTATTTCTCGGCGCCCTCGGGGAATTCGGCCTCGGCCGCGTTCATCGCGTCGCGGACATCGGCCATGATCTTGGTCTTGTCCCAGCCGAACTCGAATTCCAGCGCCACGCCGGCGTAGTTCTCGGCGGCGGTGCCGGTCATCTTGTCCAGCCCGTCGAGGTCCGACAGCTCCGTCTCCATCGGCTTGACGAGCAGCTTCTCGCTGTCCTCGGCGGAAATGCCGGGAAACTGGACCGACACGAAGAGCGCCGGGATCTCGATATCCGGCTCGCCCTCCTTGGGCAGGCCGACATAGGACAGCGCCCCGGCAAGGATGGACAGCACGATGAACGCGATCACCATCCGTGCCCGGCGCGAGGCCCAGTCGACGATCCCCGTCATTGGCCGAGCTCCCGGTAGGTCGGCTCGACGCGCACGCCCTCGGCAACGTATTCCTGCCCGATGATGATGACGTCGGACGTCTCCGGCAGGCCGGTCAGCCACACGCCCGTGGGCGTGTCACGCACCAAGGTGACCGCCCGGAATGCCACCCGGCCGTCCGTGTCCACAGTGCGCACGCCCAGCTTGCCCTCGTCGTTGAGGGTCAGCGCCGATTGCGGCAACAGGTGCGCCTGGGTGCCATCGGCCGATACCGATATCTCGACCGTCTGCCCGTCGCGCAGCGCCAGATCCGGGTTGGGCACCTCTATTTCCACGCGGAAGGTTCGCGTGGCCGGATCCGCCGCGCGCGAGATGAAGACGACCTCGCCCTGCACCTCCTCGCCCGAGGCCAGCCTCGCATCGGCCCGGGCGCCGGTCTCGATCCGCGAGACCTGCGTCTCGGGCACGAACCCGACCAGCATCATAGGGTCCAGCCGGATCACCGTGGCACACAGGCTGCCGGGCTGCAGCAGGCTGCCCAGCTCGGCACTGTCGCTTTCCAGCAGCCCGCCGAACGGCGCGGTGATGGTCAGTCGCTCGATCTCTCGGCTGGCGGCGGCCACCGCGGCCTGTGCGCTCTCCACCCCGGCCTTGGCCGATTCGATCCCGGCGGTGACGGATTCGCGGTTGGACTCCGCGGCCTTGAGCGCCGCGCGTGCCGTCTGGATGGCTGCCTCGGCCCCGCGCACGGCCGCCTCCGTTGCCGCGACGCGGGTCTGAGAGGCGAAGCCGTCCTCGCTCAGCCGCTTGGCGGCGTTGGCGTTGATCTTTGCCTCGTTGAGGCGTGATTTCGCCTCCTCCAGTTGTGCCCGGGCCTGCGCGACCCGCGCCTCGGCCTCGGGAACCCGCGCACGCGCCTCGGGCACGCGGGCCCGGGCCTCGTTCAGGCGTGCGCGCGCCTCGGCCAGCGCGGATTGCCGCGTGCCCGGGTCGAGCTCGCACAGCACGTCGCCCGCCTCGACGAAGCTGCCCTTGCGCAGCGGGTCCGATACGATCTGGCCCGATGTCTCGGCGCGCAGGTCCACCTGCCGGTCCGCCTCGGTCCGGCCGCGCAGGATCACCGCCTCGTCGATGCGCCGTGCGACGGATTTCACCGCGACGACGCTGATCGGTGCGTCATCGGGACGGGCTGCGCCAGAATTCCGCGCGTCCTGCGCATCCGCGCCGTCAAGCTGCGCCTGCTGTGCCGTCGGCCCGGGCAGAAGCGCGCGAATCCGCTCACGCTCGAACACGAACGCGTATATGCCCGCGACCACCACGATTGCAGCCAGGATGGGAAACAGTCGCATCGTCCAACTTTCTGCGCAAACTCTGTCGTTGCAGGGTCACATGGGGTGGTGGATGACCATTACAACGGGCGTATACTCTGAACTGACCAGTTTAGATTAGTCTTTTTCTCCCAGGGGCTCAAGGCGGGTCCGACTGGGCCCTTGATGCAACACCCGTGCGCCTCTTGGCAGCGCGTGGCCGAGCCTGTAAGAGGGGGCGAACGGCCAAGGGGACGAGCGGCGTGAGCGAAACCGACAGTTTCATCGAGGAAGTGAGCGAGGAGGTCCGGCGCGACCGCCTGTACCGTTACGTGCGCCGCTATGGCTGGATCGCGGTGCTTGCCGTGGTATTGCTTGTCGCGGCGGCCGGGTGGAACGAGTGGCGCAAGGCGCAGGACCGGGCAGAGGCGCAGGCCTTCGGTGACGCGATCCTCGCCGCGCTCGAGGCGCCGGACCGCGCCGCCCGTGCCGAAGCGCTGGCGGGGGTGGAGCCCCCCACCGATGGCGGGCGCGCTGTGCTGACACTTCTCACGGCCGCAGAGCAAGGGGGCGTCGACCCCCAGGGCGCCGCGCAGCGCCTTTTGTCGCTTGCCGACAGCCCAGACGTGCCGCAGGTCTACCGCCAGCTGGCGACCCTCAAGGCGGTGACGATCCCGGATGGCGGCCTCGACATCCGCGAACGCCGGCAACGGATGGAAAGCCTGACGCGCACCGGCGGTCTTTTGCGGCTTCTTGCCGAGGAACAGCTGGCCCTGATCGAGATCGAGACGGGCGAGACGCAGGCGGCGCTGGATCGCCTGCAGCGCATCGTCGAGGATGCCGAGGCGACGGCGGGGCTGCGTCAGCGCGCGCGGCAGGTGATCGTCGCGCTCGGCGAAGAGCCGGCCGCGTGACCGGCCGGGCATGCAACCTCCGGCCGGGCCTTCCCGGCGGGACACGCACCGTAGTTTGGGGGCGAAAGTGTTGAAACAGTTTGCGATGTCACTCGGTCTGGCGGGCGCTGTCCTGCTGGCGGCCTGCGACAAGAACGAGCGGGTGCTGACCGGCGAGCGCGAGAGCATACGCGCCGCGACCGCGGCCAGCGCCACGGAAATATCGCGCACCGCCCCGGCAGAGGCGCCGCCGCTGTCGCTGCCGGCGGCGCGGGCCAATACCCAGTGGCCCCAGAGCATCGCCACCCCGACGACACGCACGGCGCATCCCGCGCTGGGCCGGTCGCTGAGCCTGGCCTGGTCGGTCGACATCGGCGCGGGCGATGGCAAGCGCAACCGCATCACCGCCGACCCCGTGGTGGCCGGCGGTCGCATCTTCACGCTGGACTCCGAGGCCCGCGTTTCGGCGGTGTCCTCTCAGGGCAGGGTGATCTGGACGCGCGACCTCGTGCCGCCGGGCGAATCCGGCAGCGACGCCAGCGGCGGCGGGCTGGCCTACGGCGATGGCAAGCTGTTCGTATCCTCCGGTTTCGGCGTGCTGACCGCGCTCGATGCAGCGACCGGAGAGGAACTCTGGCAGCAGGACCTGCGCACCACCAGCACCGGCAGCCCCACCGTCTATGGCGATCTTGTCTACCTCGTGTCGGGAGACGAGGTCGGCTGGGCGGTCGACGTGGAGACCGGCCGTATCAAGTGGCAGCTCACGGGCACGCCGAACAAGAACAACGTGCTTGGTGCGCCGGCCCCGGCCCTGTCGTCCAAGTACGCGGTTTTCGCCTTCGGCTCGGGCGAGGTGCAGACGGCCTTTCGCAAGGGCGGGCTCCGCCGCTGGGGCGCGCAGGTGGCCGGCCGGCGCACGGGCTTTTCCACCGCTCGGGTGCTCGACATCACGTCGGACCCGGTGATCGATGGGCGCAGGATCTATGTCGGCACCCATGCCGGCCGTACTGTGGCGCTGGAACTCGATAGCGGCGACCGTCTCTGGACGGCGGCGGACGGGCCGCTCAACCCGGTCTGGCCGGCGGGCGACTCGATCTTTCTCGTGTCCGACCGCAACGAGCTGCTGCGTCTGTCGGCGCGTGACGGTCAGCGCCTGTGGGCGCACAAGCTGCCCTTCTTCACCAAGGACAAGCCCCGCAAACAGAACGAGATATACGCCCATCACGGCCCCGTCATCGCCGGCGGGCGCCTGATCGTGGCGTCCAATGACGGGCGGCTGCGGTTTTTCGACCCGCAGGATGGCAGGCCGCTGGGCAGCACGTCACTGCCGGGCGGGGCCACGACGAACCCCGTGGTCGCCGGCAATACGCTCTACGTGATCTCCACGGCGGGACAATTGCTCGCTTTCCGTTGACCGCGGATTGCTGTAACACGGCGGCTTGATCCGTTCCGGAGCGACAGTACCATGAGTTTCACCCTCGCCATCGTGGGCCGGCCCAACGTGGGCAAGTCCACGCTGTTCAACCGCCTTGTGGGCAAGCGGCTGGCGCTGGTCGATGATCAGCCCGGCGTCACGCGCGACCTGCGCGAGGGCGAGGGGAGGCTGGGCGATTTGCGGTTCACCGTCATCGATACGGCGGGGCTGGAAGAGGCCAGCGACGAGTCTCTTCAGGGCCGCATGCGCAAACTGACCGAGCGCGCCGTCGACATGGCCGATATCTGCCTGTTCCTTGTCGATGCGCGCAGCGGCGTCACGCCAACCGACGAGCTTTTTGCCGACATCCTGCGCAAGCGGGCCGACCACGTGATCCTTGCCGCCAACAAGGCCGAGGGCGCCGCGGCCGATGCCGGGGTCTACGAGTCCTACGGGCTCGGGCTGGGAGAGCCGGTGCGGCTCTCGGCCGAGCATGGCGAGGGGCTGTCGGAACTTCATGCACAGCTCCTGCCGCTGGCCGACACCTTTGCCGCGGGCGAGGCGGACGAGACGCCGGAGACGGATGTCGCGATAGACGAAACCGCCGAGGAGGCCGACGGCCAGCGCCGCCCGACGCCGGACCGGCCGATGCAGGTAGCCGTCGTCGGCCGGCCGAACGCCGGCAAGTCCACCCTCATCAACCGCATCCTTGGCGAGGACCGGCTGCTCACGGGGCCCGAGGCCGGGATCACCCGCGATGCCATTTCGCTAACGCTGGATTGGGACGGCCTGCCTGTGCGCCTGTTCGACACGGCGGGAATGCGCCGCAAGTCGCGCGTGCAGGACAAGGTGGAAAAGCTGTCCGTCGCCGACGGGTTGCGCGCGGTCCGCTTCGCCGAGGTTGTGGTCGTTCTGCTGGACGCGGGCATCCCGTTCGAGAGCCAGGACCTGCGCATCGCCGATCTCGCGGAGCGCGAGGGGCGTGCCGTCGTGGTGGCGGTCAACAAGTGGGATATCGAGCAGCACAAGCAGCATAAACTGCGCGACCTGCGCGAGTCGTTCGAGCGTCTCCTGCCGCAGCTCAAGGGCGCGCCGCTGGTCACCGTCTCGGCCAAAACGGGGCAGGGGCTCGATCGCTTGCGCAAGGCGGTGGAGACCGCGCACGAGGTCTGGAACAGGCGCATCAGCACCGCCCGGCTCAACCGCTGGCTGGAAGGCATGGTCGCGGCGCACCCGCCGCCCGCGCCCGGCGGGCGGCGCATCCGGCTGCGCTACATGACACAGGCCAAGACGCGGCCGCCGGGCTTCGTCGTGATGTGCTCACATCCCCAGAAGCTGCCCGAGAGTTACACGCGCTACCTCGTCAACGGGCTGCGCGAGGATTTCGACATGCCGGGCACACCGATCCGTCTGCACATGCGCTCGCAATCCGACCGCAACCCCTACAAGGACCGCAAGAAGCCGGGGCCGTCCAAGTTGCGCAAGCACCTGTCGGACAAACCGCGCGGGCGCTAGGCGCCGCTCCGGCGCCACGCCCGCGCCACCAGCGCCCCCAGCAGGGCGACCCCGGCAATGCAGAGCGCCAGCACGGGCATGTTCAACGGGTCGAGGTTGTCCACGATCACACCGACGAGCGCCCATGCGAGCGCCAGCGCATATTCCGGCGCGTCGGGCCGGGCTGCCACCACGCAGGCCCCGATCACCAGCGCCACGCCGATCATCACGATCGCGGCGGATTGCCCGGTCATCACGCCATGCCCGGCCAGCACCAGCCCCAGCGCCACGCAGGACGCCGCGGTCAGCCACCCGGCATAGAGAGCCACGGGCGTGCGCAGCCACGCCCGGTCGGCGCGGCCACAGGCCATGAGCGCCCACAGCGCCGTGCCAAGCATCGCCCAGATCATCACGGTCGCCTGCACGGGGGAAAGCTGGGCCACTGGAATCCACGCCGCGCCGAAGACAAGGCTTGCGATCAGCGGCCAGCGCATCGCGTCCCAGCCGGGCGCCTCGGCGCGCTTCAACAGCCCGTAGACCGCCCCGGCCAGCAGCCACAGGTAGATCACCCCCCATATGCCGAACGCATACCCGGCCGGCTGCACCGGCGGGTCGACCTGCGGCACGGGGAACTGGTCGGGCCGGAACCCGTTGAACCCCGCGGTTGTCAACGGCGAAAGCGCAAAGGCAAGGGCCGCGGTCAGGGTGAGGATGGCCTTCATGCGTTCCATGACTCTCCAATTGGCGGCGCGGGCCGCCATGTCAATGGCAGGCGCGCCGTCACGGTGGGGGCGGCATTCCGCGGATGACAAAAATTTCGCGCGGCCCGGCCCTTGCAATTCGCGGTCGGTCCGTCACATCTTTGAAGGGGCGCCGAAATTTTCATCTCGCGGCGCGACCGTGACACCTGCTTGGCTTTGAACGGGAGCGGCAGAATGGATATCCGGGAACACACGCGCGCCTACGCGATCAAGAGCGATGCAATGGGCGCGCTCAGCTTGTTCGCAACCCTCGCGGCCTATTTCGCCGCGCTGGTCATTGGGGCGCTCAACGTGGCGACGCCATGGGTTTCGGTGCCGATGATCGTGGTGCTGGCGTTTGCCTCGGTGCGGCTTTACGTGCTGCAGCACGATTGCGGGCATTACTCGCTCTTCGCGACGAAATGGATGAACGACGTGGCGGGCTACGTCCTGTCGATCTTTTCGCTCACGCCGTTCCGGGTGATGCAGTACAATCACAATCTTCATCATGCCTATCTCGGCAATCTCGAACACCGCGAGACGACCGAGGTTTACACCATGACGTTGCGCGAGTGGCAGGAGGCGCCGTTCTGGACCCGGCTTTGGTATCGCCTGTACCGCAACCCGGCCGTGATGCTGTCGCTTGGCGGCATATTCACCTACTTCATCGCCTATCGCTGGCCGCGCAACACGCGCAAGGTGGGGATCGGGGGCGTGATCGCGCACAACCTGATGCTGGCGGCCTACGTGACGCTCGTTTACCTCGGGCTCGGCGTGCCCGGCCTCGTCGTGCTGGGCCTCAGCGCCGTTCTGGCGGGCATCATCGGCGTGTTCCTGGTCTACCTGCAACACAATTTCGAGGACACCTACTGGGACCGCAAGCCGGATCTCGATTTCCGCAAGGCCACGCTGGAGGGGTCCAGCTCGCTCGACCTCGGCCATTGGTGGGACATCGGCACCGGCAATATCGCCTACCACGACCTGCATCATTTCAATCCCGCGATCCCGTCCTACCGGCTGCGCAAGTGTCAGAAGAACCTGCCGGACGAACTGAAATGCCATGACGAGATCCGCTGGCCGCAGGCCATCGCCAGCTTCCGGCTCAAGCTGTGGGACGAGGATCGCCAACGGCTCGTGCCCTTTCCGGTGCAGCGGTCCGCCGGCCCGGTCCCGGCACAGTAACGGCGCGACGGCGTCTCATGCGGGCGAGGGCAGGGCGTCGCCCGTCTCGGCGATGGCCTCGCGCAGGCGTTCGAGCCCGCGCTCGCGCAACTGCCGCACGCGCTCGCGCGATATGCCATGGTCCTGCGCCAGCTCGTTCAAGGTCTTGGGCGGGTCCAGCAGGACATTTGCGATGACGATCTCGCGCTCGCGCTCAGGCAGGCGCCGGAAATGGCGCACCATCGCTGCCCGGAACGCCGCGCCGTCACGCCGCGCGGCAACCTGCGCCTCGACATCGGCATCCGGGTCGGGCAGCAGGTCCACCGCCTCGGTGTCCTCCTCCTCTCCCGTCATCCGGTTGAGAGAGCTGTCGCGCGCCGCGAATTGCCGCCGCATGTCATCCAGCTCGTGCACCCCGACGCCCAGCTTGTCGGCGATCCTGAGATTGCGTTCGGACGCCGTTTCGCCGGGCACGCTGGGCAGCGAATCCTCGACCGGGCCCAGCTTGAAGAATGCCTTGCGCACCTTGGCCGAGCGCCCTCGCCGAACGATCGACCAGTTGGCCATACGGTAATCCTGCAGCTCGGCGCGCACCCACCACGACGCGTAGGTGGAAAACCGCACGCCACGGTCGGGGTCGAACCCGTCTGCCGCGCGCATGAGCCCGATGAAGGCATGTTGCACGAGGTCGGGATCTTCCTGTGCACGCGTCTTGGTAAAGCGCTGCGTGATCGACAGCACCAACGGCGTGAAGGCCGTCACCAGACGGTTGCGCGCCGCCACGTCCCCCTCGTCGCGCCACGCGCGGGCAAGGCGGCGCTCTTCCTCGGCGTCCAGCATGGCCGGGCCCGACCGGGCCGTGTTGCTGCGGGCGGCTGGGATATAGGGCTTGTTCATGGCGGTCTCAGCACGGGCCGGTTGTGATTTGGTTTCGAGTCGAAATCATATGAGCTGCGCGGCGCTTGTCAAACTGGTTTTGAATCGCTACTAAACGCGCATGAGCCGTCCGGACGCCCCCCCTGCCTCTACCGACCAGCTGGCCGAGTTGCTTGTGCATATTGGCCGGTCGGCCCGCGGCGAGGATACCGGCGGCGCCGCCCCGCTGACGGCGGCTCAATGGACGGCGCTGCGCTTTTTCGCCCGCGCCAACCGCGCCTCGCGCACGCCCTCGGCGTTTGCCAGCTTCCAGGCGACAACCCGCGGCACGGCCTCGCAGACCATCAAGACACTGGAATCGCGCGGCCTGCTGGAACGGCGCCGGGCCGAGCACGACCGCCGCAGCGTGCGCTTCGAGGTGACCGGAGACGGGCACGCGCTGCTGGCGCGCGACCCCTTGCGCCATCTCACCGCGGCGATTGCCCGGCTGGACGAGGCCGGGCGCGCGGCGCTGGCGCGGCTCCTGCCCGAGCTGGCCGCGGATCTGGCGCGGGAGCGCGGCACGAGCGCCATCGGCACCTGCGAGAACTGTCACCATTACGAGGACCGCGGCCAGGGCGGTTACTGCGCCTGCGTGGCGATGAACCTCGCCCCCTTCGAGATCGGTCAACTCTGCGTGCGTTACACGCCGGAGCCCGGCACGCCACCCAAGGCAGCCAACGGCGGCTGACGCGCCTGCCTCAGGCCAGCGCGCCCTCGGCCGTCAGGCGCGTCCGGCCCCTCAGGTAGGGATGCAGCACCTCGGGCAGTTCCACGGATCCGTCGGCCTGCTGTCCGTTCTCCAGGACCGCGATCAGGCAGCGCCCCACCGCCAGCCCCGAGCCGTTCAGCGTGTGCACGAATTGCGGCTTGCCGCCGCCCGCGGGGCGGAACCGCGCGTTCATCCGCCGCGCCTGGAAATCCCCGCAGACCGAGACCGAGCTGATCTCGCGATAAGTGTCCTGCCCGGGCAGCCAAACCTCGATATCGTGCGTGCGCCGCGCGCCGAATCCCATGTCGCCCACGCAAAGCACCACGGTGCGATAGGGCAGGCCGAGCCGCTCGAGGATGTCCTGCGCACAGCCCGTCATCCGGTCGAGCTCCGCGCGGCTCCTGTCGGGGTGGGTCACGCTGACCATCTCGACCTTTTCGAACTGGTGCTGTCGCAGCATGCCGGCGGTGTCCTTGCCTGCGCTGCCCGCCTCCGAGCGGAAGCACTGGGTATGCGCCACGTGGCGGTGCGGCAGGCTGTCCTCCTCGACGACCTCCCCGTTGACGAGGTTGGTCAGCGTCACCTCCGCCGTGGGCACCAGCCACCAGCCGTTGGTCGTCTTGTAGCTGTCCTCGCCGAACTTGGGCAGCTGCCCGGTGCCATACATCATCTCGTCGCGCACCAGCACGGGCGTCCACGTCTCGGTCAGGCCGTTTTCCTCGACATGCACGTCGATCATGAACTGCGCCAGCGCCCTGTGCAGGCGGGCGATGGCCCCCGACATCACCACGAAGCGCGACCCCGACAGCTTGGCGGCCATCTCGAAATCCATCCCCGGCTGCACGCCCGCGATTTCGAAATGCTCCTTCGGCGCGAAATCGAACGCCCGCGGGGTGCCCCAGCGGTGGATTTCCACGTTGTCGCCCTCGTCCTCGCCGTCGGGCACGTCGTCCAGCGGCGCGTTGGGCAGCTCCATCAGCAGGTCGGTCAGCTGGCTGTCCAGTTCCCGCGCCTCCGCCTGCATGGCCGCGACCTCGGCTTTCTTCTCGGACACCAGCGCGCGCAGGCGCCCGAATTCCGCCTCGTCGCCCGCGGCCTTGGCGGCGCCGACCTCCTTGGAGGCACGGTTCTGCTCGGCCTGCGCGGTCTCGGCGGCATGGATGCGCGCGCGCCGCTCTTCGTCGAGCCTGAGAATCCCCGCCGAGGCGTCGGCCACCCCGCGCCGGGCCATGGCGGCGTCGAAGGCTTGCGGGTTCTCTCGGATCGCGCGGATGTCGTGCATGGGCCTGTCCCCCGGTCTGTGATCGACTCGTTTGCAGCCTTATGCCCCAGATTTTTCCGAAGGTGTAGGGCGGGGCGCAAACCGCGCCGCGCCATATCATCGCTCGGCCGCAAGGCCGGGCAGCGCCCGGCCCGTCCCCCCACGGGGCGGACGCTGCCCTTGGTGCACAATCCGTCACGTATCAGCCGCCTTCCGCCTCGGGCAGCTCATAACTCTCTGGACCGGCCTGCCATTTGCACCATTCTTCGAAGAATTCCTGTGGCTCAAGCTCGTGCCGTGGCCAATGCGCCGGCCACTCGCAGCCTTTGGGCAATGTTACCGAGCCTTTCCGGGCGATTGCCCGCAACCCGCCCGCGAAACGCGCATACCCCAAGACCGCCTGGCAAACCGCCGTCACAACCACGTCAAACCGACGCGGGGCCGCCCCGGTTTCCCGCCTTGCAAATGCCCCTTGCGAACACTAGGTTCGCGCCCAATTCCGCGGCCGAGGGCCGCGCCCCAGCCATAAAGGAACGCGTGCATGGAAGCCCTTGGCCAGTTCATTCCCCTGATCCTGATCTTCGCGATCATGTATTTCCTGCTGATCCGGCCCCAGCAGAAAAAGCTCAAGGACCACAAGGCGATGGTCGAGGCGCTGCGCCGCGGCGACCAGGTGGTGACGCAGGGCGGCCTGATCGGCAAGGTGTCCAAGGTCAAGGATGACGACGAGATCGAGGTCGAGATCGCCCAGGGCGTGAAGGTGCGTGTCGTCAAGTCCACCGTCAGCCAGGTGCTGTCCAAGACCGAACCGGCCGAGAGCTGAGCCGGGAGACTCGCCCACCCCTCTGAAAAGGCGTAAAAATGCTCCAGATCGACCTGTGGAAGCGCGTTGTCATCTGGGCCCTTGTGGCCCTCGGGCTTTTCATGGCGCTGCCCAACGCCTTCTACAGCCGGGTGGAGACGCACAACGACGCAGTCCGCGCGATGGAGCGCGGCACCGAGACCGCCGAACTGCGGCAGGAGGCCGCGCGCTGGCCCGACTGGATGCCCTCCAGCCTGGTCAACCTGGGCCTCGACCTGCGCGGCGGCGCGCACCTGCTGGCCGAGGTGCAGGTCGAGGAAGTCTACGAAACCCGGATGGAGGCGATGTGGCCCGACATCCGCGACGTGCTTCGCGAGGAGCGCGGCCGGGTCGGGCCGATCCGTTTGCAGGGGGTGGAGAACGCGACGCTGCGCGTGCGGCTGACCGCCGACGACCCCGACGTGGGCCATGCCGCCACGCTCGTGCGCGGGCTGGCGCGGCCCGTCACCAGCGTGACCGGCGTCAACGCCAGCGATATCGAGGTGAGCACGCAGGGCAACGAGATCCTCGTCGCTCTCAGCGAGGCTGAGCAGCGTGCTACCGACGAGCGCACCGTGCGGCAGGCGCTGGAGATCGTGCGCCGCCGCATCGACGAGGTCGGCACGCGCGAGCCGACCATCCAGCGGCAGGGGCGCGACCGCATCCTCATACAGGTGCCGGGGATCGGCAGCGCGGCCGAGCTCAAGGAGATCATCGGCACAACGGCGCAGCTGACCTTTCACCCCGTCGTCAACCGCACGAGCGACGGTGACGAACGCCCCGGCCCCGGCAACGAGCTGCTGCCGGCGATGGACGAGGAGGGCATCTACTACATCGTCGAAAGCGCCCCGGTCGTGACCGGCGACGAGCTGGTGGATGCGCAGCCCGATTTCGACCAGAACGGGCGGCCGGCGGTCTCGTTCCGCTTCAACCCCTCGGGCGCGCGCAAGTTCGGCGACTACACCGCCGAGAACATCGGCAGCCCGTTTGCCATCGTTCTGGACGACGAGGTGATCAGCGCGCCCGTGATCCAGGCCCATATCGCGGGCGGGTCGGGCATCATCACCGGCCAGTTCACCGTCGAGGAGAGCACGCAACTCGCGGTGCTGCTGAGGGCGGGGGCGCTGCCCGCGGGGCTGGAATTCCTCGAGGAACGCACCATTGGCCCCGAGCTCGGCGCCGACAGCATCGAGGCCGGCAAGGTGGCCTGCATTGCCGCCTTCGCGCTGGTTCTGGTGTTCATGTTCGCCAGTTACGGCCTCTTCGGGTTGTTCGCCAACATCGCGCTTGTCCTCAATGTCGGGCTGATTTTCGGCCTGCTTAGCGCCATCGGCGCGACGCTGACGCTGCCGGGCATCGCCGGGATCGTGCTGACCATCGGCATGGCGGTGGACGCCAACGTGCTGGTGTTCGAGCGGATCCGCGAGGAAGCGAAAACCGCCAAGGGGCCGGCGCGGGCCATCGAGTTGGGTTACGAAAAGGCGCTGAGCGCCATCACCGACGCCAATATCACCACCTTCATCACCGCGCTGATCCTGTTTGCCATGGGCAGCGGGCCGGTGCGGGGTTTTGCCGTCACCCTTGGCCTTGGCATCATCACCTCGGTGTTCACGGCCATTTTCGTCACGCGCCTGCTGGTCGTGATGTGGTTCGAGCGCAAGCGCCCCAAGACGGTGTTGCAGGGGCGGATGCTGCGGCTGGTCCCAAGGGAGACATCCTGGGATTTCTTCAGCCGCTGGAAGCTGTCGCTTGGCATCTCTGCCGTGCTGATCGTCGTGGCGGCCGGGTCCTTCGCGCTTCAGGGGCTGAACTTCGGCATCGATTTCCGCGGTGGCACCACGATCCGGACCGAAAGCACCCAGCCCGTCGATATCGGCGCCTATCGCGACGCGATCCAGCAGCTGGAGCTGGGCGATGTGACGATCACGGAGGTCTTCGATCCCACTTTCGGGCCGGAGCAGAACGTCGCGATGATCCGAATCCAGGCGCAGGAAGGACAGGAGAGCGTTTCCGCCGCGGTGATAGAGGACGTCCGAACCGCGTTGCAACAGGTGGTGCCCGACATCACCTTCACCTCGGTCGAGAGTGTCGGGCCGAAGGTGTCGGGAGAGCTGATACAGGCCGCCGTGGTCGCGGTGCTGCTCGCTATCGGGGCGGTGCTCGTCTACATATGGCTGCGCTTCGAGTGGCAGTTCGCCCTCGGAGCGGTGGCGGCGCTGGTGCATGACGTGGTGCTCACCATCGGGATATTCTCGGAGTTGCAGATACAGTTCGACCTTGCGATCATCGCCGCGCTGCTGACCATCGTCGGCTATTCGCTGAACGATACGGTGGTGGTGTTCGACCGGGTGCGCGAGAACCTGCGCAAGTACAAGAAAAAGCCTCTGGCCGAAGTCCTCAACATCTCGATCAACGAGACGCTGAGCCGCACGGTGATGACCTCTGTCACCACGCTTCTGGCGCTCATGGCGCTTTTCGTCCTGGGCGGCGACGTGATCCGCGGTTTCGTCTTCGCGATGATCTGGGGCGTGATCGTGGGCACCTATTCGTCGGTCTTCGTCGCCAGCGTCATCCTGCTCTGGCTGGGCGTCAAGCGCGACTGGTCCAAGCCGGACAAGGGGGCCGGAACCCAGTTCGCCAACGTGGATGCCTGATGCTCTGGGCGCGGCAATGGCCACGCCGGGGCTGGCGTGGTTGCTGCTTGTCATTTCGGTTGCTGGAATCATCCGCGGTTTCACCGGGTTCGGCACCGCGCTGATATTCGCGCCCGTGGCGAATATCTTCCTTGAGCCCAAGCAGGTCGTCACGGTGATCGCTCTGACGGGGGTTGCCAGCAACGCCGTCGTCCTGCCCCGCGCCTGGGGACAGGCCAGCCGCCGCGAGGTCGGCCTGCTGGTCGCGGCGGCGCTGTTGACGGTGCCGGTGGGGATCGGGTTGCTTGACCTGCTCGACCGGACGGCGGTGCGGTGGGTCGTGACCGGCGTGGCGGGCGGCATGCTGGCCGCCCTGCTTGCGGGGTGGCGTTACGCGCGCCCCGTCCCGGTGCCAATGCTCCTGCCGATCGGCGCGGCGGCAGGCGTCATCGGCGGCATGACGGGACTCACGGGGCCTGTGGTGATCCTGTTCTATCTCGCGGGCCAGGCGCTGGTGCAGGCGGTGCGCGCCAACACGATCCTCTTTCTTGCCGCGCTTGACGCCGTGATCCTTGTCAACCTCGGCATCAAGGGCGACATCACGCCGGGGCTGCTGTTGCTCGCGGGGATCGTGTCGATCCCGTACGCGGTCACGACAACGATCGGCCAGGCGCTGTTCGACCCCCGGCACGAGCGACTATACCGCCGGGCGGCCTACTCGGTGATCGGTCTGGCCGTTGTCAGCGGCCTGCCGGTCTGGGATAATGGAGGATGACATGCGGCTGAACGAAATGACATTCGACGGGGCGACGCCCATAGACGGCTACGGCCCCGGTTTCTTCCGCGTCGGGGGCGAGGCGCTGGAGGGGGCGATCCTGGTGAGCGTGCATGGCGCGCGCGGATGGGGTGGCTATGACGACGAAGAGCCGCTTCTGGCCTTGGCGGACGAGATCGATGTGCTGTTCGTGGGCACTGGCCCGGAAACCCTGCACATGCCGCGCGAGGTGCGCGCGCGGCTGGAGGAGGCCGGGCTTGGCGTGGAGGCCATGAACTCGCCCGCCGCTGCGCGGAGTTACAACGTCCTGCTCGCGGAAGGCCGGCGCGTGGCCGTGGCCCTTCTGCCGGTCTAGCATGGGCGGCCCGTGCGCAGGCCGGCCATGACGCTTTCCCGGCCCCGCGCTTTGCGCTAAGGGGGCGTCATGACTCTGCAGGTTCACGATCTGACGATTGCGCGCGGCGGCGTGCGTGTGCTGGAGGGGGTGTCTTTCGCCCTGCCTGCCGGCGCGGCGCTGGTGCTGCGCGGGCCCAACGGCATCGGCAAGACAACCCTGCTGCGCACCGTGGCGGGGCTGCAACCGCCGCTCGCCGGCCGGGTCGAGGCGCCATCCGACTCGCTTGTCTATGCCGGCCACGCCGACGGGATAAAGGCGACGCTTACGGTGACCGAGAACCTGCGCTTCTGGGCCCAAGTCTTCGGGCGACAGGACATCGAGCCGGCGCTGGCGGCGTTCGAGCTGCGGGCACTGGCGGACCGGCCGGCCGGGATGCTGTCTGCCGGGCAGAAAAGACGGCTGGGCCTTGCGCGCCTGTTGGTCACGGGACGCCCGATCTGGGTTCTGGACGAGCCCACGGTCTCGCTCGACCGCGATGCCGTGGCGATGTTCGCCCGCGCCGTGGGCCAGCACCTGTCAGGCGGCGGTTCGGCCCTGCTGGCCACCCATATCGAGCTGGGCCTTGACGGGGCGGAGGTGCTCGACCTGTCCCCGTTCCGGGCCCGGGCGGCGGAGATGGATGATTTCGACGAGGCGTTCCTGTGATCGCGCTTTTGTCCCGTGACATGCGGCTGGCGGTCCGTGCCGGTGGCGGCTTCGGGCTCGGTTTGGCCTTTTTCCTGATCGTGGTGGTGCTGGTGCCGTTCGGCGTGGGGCCGGAAACGGCGCTGCTGGCGGCCATCGCGCCGGGCATCCTGTGGCTGGGCGCGTTGCTGGCCTGCCTGTTGTCGCTCGACCGCATCTTCGCGCTCGACTGGGAGGATGGCAGCCTCGACCTGCTTGCCACCGCGCCGCTGCCGATGGAGGCAGCGGTGAGCGTCAAGGCGCTTGCGCACTGGCTGACGACGGGGCTGCCGCTCGTGCTGGCGTCGCCGGTCTTTGCGCTGCTGCTCAGCCTGCCGGCGGCCGGTTACGGGCCGCTGATCCTGTCGCTTCTGCTGGGCACGCCGGCGCTCAGCGTGATCGGGACCTTCGGCGCGGCGCTGACCGTCGGGCTCAGGCGGGGAGGGCTGTTGCTGAGCCTGCTGGTCCTGCCGCTTTACGTGCCGACGCTGATCTTCGGGGCCGAGATGGCCCGGCGCGGCGCCGAGGGGCTGGATTACGCCACGCCGCTGCTGATGCTGGCAGGGATCACCTGCGGCACCATCGCGCTTTTGCCTTTCGCGTCGGCTGCGGTATTGAAGGTCAATCTGAGATAAGGCTGGGAATCGGGCATGGACCTCAACAGGCTCTGGGCATACGCCAACCCGAAGAAATTCATCGAGACCACCGACAAGGTGTTGCCGACGGTGTCCGTGCTTGCCGTGATATGTCTTGTAACCGGCCTGGTATGGGGATTTTTCTTCACGCCCGACGATTACCGGCAGGGCTCGACCGTCAAGATAATCTACCTGCACGTGCCATCGGCCCTGATGGCCATCAACACGTGGCTGATGATGCTGGTGACGTCGCTGATCTGGATCGTGCGGCGCCACCATGTCAGTGCGCTCGCCGCGCGCGCTGCAGCGCCCGTGGGCGCGGTGATGACGGTGATCGCGCTGCTGACCGGGGCGATCTGGGGCCAGCCGATGTGGGGAACCTGGTGGGCCTGGGACCCGCGGCTGACCTCGTTCCTGATCCTGTTCCTGTTCTACCTTGGCTATATCGCCCTGTGGGGGGCGATCGAGAATGACGATACCGCCGCCGACCTGACCTCGATCCTCTGCCTGGTGGGGTCGGTCTTTGCCCTGCTCAGCCGCTATGCGGTGAACTTCTGGAACCAGGGGCTGCACCAGGGGGCGTCGTTGAGCCTCGACAAGGAAGAGAACGTGGCCGATGTTTTCTATCACCCGCTTCTGGTGTCGATCGCGGGGTTCGTGCTGCTGTTCATCGCGCTGGTGCTGTTGCGCACGCGCACGGAAATCCGCGCGCGCCGGATGCGCGCGCTGCTGGCGAGGGAGCGGATGCGATGATGCCGGATCTTGGGAAATACGCCGAGGCGGTTCTGTCCTCCTATGCCGTTTCGATCGCGCTGATCGTGGCGCTGGTGGGCATGAGCCTGCTTCGCTCGCGGCGGGTCAAGGCGCAGCTGGACGAGGTGGAAAGGAAGGCACAGCGCGATGGCTAGGCTGTCCCCGCTCATGATCGCGCCGCCCGTCATCTTTGCCGGGCTGGCGGCCCTTTTCTATTTCGGGATGCAGCGCGAGAACCCCGATGAACTGCCCTCCACGCTCACCGGCAAGCCGGCCCCGGCCGTCGAGGTGTCCGCGCTCGGGGACAAGCCGCTGTTCTCCGACGCGGACATCCGCTCCGGCGGGGTGAAGCTGGTCAATTACTGGGCCAGCTGGTGTGCGCCCTGTCGGGTGGAGCATCCCCACCTCGAACGGCTGGCCGACGAGGGGATCACCATTTACGGCGTCAACTACAAGGACAAGCCGGCAAACGCTCTGGGGTTTCTGAAAGAGCTGGGAGATCCGTACACGGCGATCGGCGCCGACCCTGCCGGGCGGATGGCGCTGGAATGGGGGGTCTACGGCGTGCCGGAGACTTACGTGATCGATGGCGAGGGGCGCATCGTCCTGCGTTTCGCCGGACCGATCACCGAACGCGTGCTGCAGTCCAAGATCCGGCCCGCGATCGAGAAAGCGCGCTGAGCCGCGGCCTTGCGCTGGCGGCGGCGGGTTGTTATCTCCGCTGCACTTAACCCGATAAAATTGATCGGATAGACGAGAGGCGCTCGTGGACGCAGCCCACCCCCGACTGGAAATCGTCGATCTCGTCCGCCGCTATGACGGCAGGCGCGTGGTCGATCATGTGTCGCTCAAGGTTCAACCCGGGCAGGTGACGTGCCTGCTGGGGCCGTCGGGCTGCGGCAAGTCCACGACGCTGCGCATCATCGCCGGGGTCGAGATGCAGGACGCCGGCCAGATCTACGTCGATGGCAGGCTGGTGTGCGACACCGTTTTCCGCGTGCCGCCCGAGCGGCGGAACATCGGCCTGATGTTCCAGGATTTCGCCCTTTTCCCGCATCTGCGCGTGGGCGATAACGTGGCCTTCGGCCTGACGGGCGACAAGGCGGCGATCTCGCGGCGCGTCGGCGAACTGCTGGAACGGGTGGGGCTGGAGGGATACCTCAACGCCTATCCGCACGAATTGTCGGGCGGGGAACAGCAACGTGTCGCGCTGGCGCGCGCACTGGCCCCGCGGCCGTCGATCATGCTGATGGACGAGCCGTTTTCCGGGCTCGACAACCGGCTGCGCGACGGTATCCGCGACGAGACGCTCGACATCCTGCGCGAACAGGACACCGCGGTGCTGCTGGTCACGCACGAACCGGAGGAGGCGATGCGCATGGCCGACACGATCGCGCTGATGCGCGGCGGCCAGATCGTGCAGGAGGGGGCACCCTACAACATCTACAACGCGCCCGTCGATCGCGATGCAGTGGCCTTCTTCAGCGACATTAACGTGATCCGCGGGCGCGTGGAGGGGTCGCTTGTCCAGACGCCCTTCGGCCAGTTCCTCGCACCCGGCGTGCACGAGGGCAACGAGGTGGATATCGTCATCCGCCCGCAGCACGTGAAGATAGATTTCGACCGGAACGGCCGCGGACCGGACCCGACGATCGAAATGGGCACGGCGGCGCGCGGCATTGTCGAGCGGGCGCGCTTCATGGGCAAGGAAAGCCTGGTGGAATTCCGCATGGACCATGACGGGTCGCTGTTCAAGGTGACGGTGCCCAACGTGTTCCTGCCTGCACGCGGCAAGCCGATGTGGCTTATGCTGCGGCGCGACAAGTCGTTCCTTTTCCCGGTCGAGGACGACGCCGAACAGGAACTGGCCGCCGAGTGAGCGTGCCGCCGCCGGAAATCCGCGCCTTGCCGGCATACCAATGCCTGCCCCTGCCCGCACCGGGGGCAGGGTAGGGGGTCATCAAGTGCCGTAGGCGCGTGTCTCGCCCATCACGTCCGTGGCCGCCATGACGAGCGCCTCGGCGATCGCGTCGAGTTCGGGCTTGGTCAGGCGCGCGGGCAGGCGGGCATCGCAGGCCCGCATCAGCATCGCGCGGGTCATGGGCAGCTCGGGCGGGCGCTCCGGCAGGAACTCCCAGTTCCAGAAGGCGCGAGCATTGTCGCTGGACAGACCGAAAACCTGCACCTTGATACCCCGCTCCGCCGCGGCCTGCGCGAAGGCGCGGGTTTCGGCCTCGTCCATGCCCACGAGGTTGAACTGGATGGAGTCCGGCGCGCGCTCCTCCGGCGCGAGCTTCGCGGGGACACGCAGCCACGGGCAGGCGTTGAGCCGTGCCGCGACATGGTCGTGGTTGGCCCGGCCGTCGCGCACGCGGCGGGGAATCTCGGCGATCTGGGGCCGGATGATCGCCGCCGACAGGTTGGCCATGCGCAGGTTGTAGAGCGGCAGCCTGTTCTGCCAGCGGGCAAAGGCGGCCTCCAGAACGGGGTCGTCGCCCGTCATGTGCTTGGCCCAGTTGTGCTCGTAAGCGCCGGACATGATGACGGCCCGGGCGATCAGCTCGGGGTCGTCGGTCACCATGATCCCGCCTTCGCCGGCATTGACCAGCTTGTAGGACTGGAAGCTGAAGCAGCCCACGCGCCCGATCGTGCCGATGTTGCGCCCGCCCCAGGTGGTGCCCAGGCTGTGGGCGGCATCCTCTATCACGGGGATGCCGCGGGCCTCGCACAGGGACATGATCGCATCCATGTCCGAGGTGTGGCCACGCATGTGGCTGATGATGACCGCGGATATATCCTCGTCCAGCCGCTGCGTGAAGTCGTCGATATCGACACGGTAATTGTCGCCGACCTCGCAAAGCACCGGGATGCAGTCTGCGTGAACGACCGATGAGGGCACCGCGGCAAAGGTAAAAGCCGGGATCAGGACGCGTGCGTCGCGTGGCAGCCCGAGGCCCTTGAGCGACAAGAACAGCGCCGCCGAACAGCTGCTGACCGCGAGCGCGTATTTCGTGCCCATGGCGGCGGCGAACTCCCGCTCCAGCAGGGTGACGGGGGCGTTCTCGGGCGCCGTGTAGCGGAACAGGTCGCCCGAGCGCAGCATCCTGTCGATTTCCGCGCGGGCGCTGTCGGGGATCGGCTCGGCATCGTAGACATTCGGGACGGCGGTCATGCTTTCGGTTTTCCTGAAAATAGCCTTCGGATTTCCCGAATACGGATACACCGACTCGCCGCGTTTCCAAAGCGAATTTTTTGCAACGGCGGCGGCAGGCGGCGGCATGCCGCGCCCGTTCATGTCCGGTCTTGGAAGGAGGGGAGGGGTGTCAGAGCCCCAGCCGGTCGCGCAGCGAGAACCACGTCATCGCCAGCACCAGCAGGGGGGAGCGCAGCGCGGCGCCGCCGGGGAAGGGGCGGGTCGGTATCCGGGCCATCGTGTCGAAGCCCTCGGCCTGACCGGCGATCGCGTCTGCCATCAGCTTGCCCGCATGGGTCGCCGTGCCGACGCCATGGCCGGAATAGCCCGAGGCGCTGAGGATGTTGGGCGCGACCCGGGCGAGGTAGGGCAGCCGCCGCATCGTGATCGCGAGCGTCCCGCCCCAGGCATAATCGATCCGGACGTCGCGCAGATGCGGGAATATCTCGGTCATGGGCTTGCGCACCAGCGCGGCGATATCGGCGGGAAAGCGGTAGCCGTAGGTCTCACCTCCCCCGAACAGCAGGCGCTTGTCGTGGCTGAGGCGGAAGTAGTTGACGACGAACTTGGTGTCGGCCACGGCAACATCCCGCGCCAGCACGTCGTGCGCGGCATCGCCGAGCGGTTCGGTGGCCACCACGAAATTGTTGATCGGCATCACCCGCGCGGCAACCCGGCCGTTCAGGCCGCCCAGATAGCCGTTGCAGGCAAGGATGACGTGGTCTGCCGTGACGCGCCCGCCGGCGGTTTGAACGGAGGCCGGCATGCCCTCGTCCACCCCGTGCACCTCGGTGCGCTCGAAGATGCGCACGCCGGCATCGCGCGCCGCCCGCGCCAGCCCGAGCGCATAGGCCAGCGGATGCAGGTGCGCCGCGGTCATGTCCAGCGTGCCGCCCTTGTAACGCGGCGAGGGGCAGATCGCCTGCGCCGCCGCGTGGTCCAGTTTCTGCAGGTGCGGATAGCCGTAGGTCTCGGCGAGGTGGTCGGCATAGGCGTGTTCCTCGGCCGTCTCCCGGTCCGAGAAGCCAAGATGCGCGATGCCGGGCTTGAGATGGCAGTCAATGCCGTGGCGTTCCACCAGATGCTTGACCAGCGCCTTGGCGTCCTCGGCCAGCGACCAGAGCCGGGCCGCGTCCTCCCGCCCGACCAGCCTTTCCACGGTATGCTGGTCCATGCGCTGCCCGCTGCCGAGCTGCCCGCCATTGCGCCCCGACGCCCCGAAGCCCACGCGATGCGCCTCCAGCAGCACCACGTCGTGGCCGCGTTCGGCAAGGTGGAGCGCGGCTGACAGGCCCGTGTAACCCGCGCCCACCACGCACACATCCGCCCGCGTGTCGCCCTCCAGCTGCGGGAAAGGGTCCAGCGGCTCGGCCGTGGCGGCATACCAGCTTCGGGGGTATTCCCCGGCCCGGTCGTTCGAATAGAGCAGGTTCATCGCTTCATCTTGCCAAAAATACTCCCGCCGGAGGCGTCCGCCGCCTGCCGCGCGCGCTAGACGTTGAGCAGCAGATGCTCGCGCTCCCACGGGCTGATCACCTGCAGGAACTCCTCGTATTCGGTCCGTTTCACGATCGAGTAGACGCGCGCGAACTCGGGCCCCAGCAGGTCGTGCAGCGCGTCGGCCTCGTCGAAGATATCCAGCGCGCTGCCGAGAACGCGGGGGATGTCGGCCTCACCGGCATAGGCATCGCCCTTGAATTGCGGATCGGGGCGGTCCTCGTCGATCAGGCCGCGCAGTCCGCAGGCCAGGCTGGCGGCGATGCCCAGATAAGGGTTGCAGTCCATGCCGGCGATCCTGTTCTCCACGCGCCGCGCTTCCGGCGGGGACAGCGGGATGCGCAGCCCCGTGGTGCGGTTGTCCCGCGCCCAGGCAAGGTTGATGGGCGCCGCGTTGTCGCGGACGTAGCGGCGATAGGAATTGACGTAAGGCGCGAGGATGGCGATGGCCGAGGGCAGGTGTTTCTGCATGCCGCCGAGGAAATGGTAGAAGGCGTCGGTCTCGCCCCCTTGCGGACCGGCAAAGATGTTGCGGCCGGTTTCCGTTTCCATGACGGAATGGTGAATGTGCATGGCGCTGCCCGGCTCTTCGGCAATGGGCTTGGCCATGAATGTCGCGAAACATTCGTGGCGCAGCGCCGCCTCCCGGATCAGCCGCTTGAAATAGAACACCTCGTCGGCCAGCTTCACCGGATGGCCGTGGCGCAGGTTGATCTCGAGCTGCCCGGCGCCGCCCTCCTGCGTGATGCCGTCGATCTCGAATCCCTGCGCCTCGGCAAAGTCGTAGATGTCGTCGATGACGGGGCCGAACTCGTCCACCGCCGTCAGCGAATAGGCCTGCCGTGCGGCGGCCGGGCGGCCGGACCGGCCCATCATCGGCTCCACCGGCTTGGCGGGGTCGAGGTTGCGCGCCACGAGGAAGAATTCCATCTCCGGCGCCACGACGGGTGTCAGGCCCCGTTCCTCGTAGAGCGCGACCACCCGCTTGAGCACGTTGCGCGGGCAACACTCGATCGGGTTGCCGTCCCGGTCCGCGGCGTCGTGGATCACCTGCAGGGTCCAGTCACCCGTCCAGGGCGCCGCCGAGGCGGTGGACATGTCCGGTGTCAGGATCATGTCGCGCTCGATGAAGCCTTCCTCTCCCGCGGCCTCGCCCCAGTCGCCGGTGATGGTCTGGTAGAATATCGAATCCGGCAGGTGGAAATGCTTTTGCCGGGCGAACTTGCTGGCCGGGACGGCCTTGCCCCGGGCGATCCCGGGAAGGTCCGCGATGACGCATTCGACCTCGTCCAGCCGCCGGCCCTCCAGGTAGGCCTGTGCCGCCTCGGGGAGTTTCAGGATCCAGTCGTCCATTTTACCGCTCCGTCTTGAAGAACCGGGCCATCCGGTCGGCGAACCGGGTGGCGTCCGTCGGCGTGTCCAGCTCCGCCCCTGCGGCCTCCAGCAGTGCATCGGGGACCACCCCGCGCCCGCGATAGCGGATCAGGTCGGCCACGATGCCGGCGTCGAACTCCGGGTGCGGTTGGATCGTCAGGATGCGATCGCCGATGCGCATCGCCGCGTTGGCGCAGAAATCCGACGCGCCGATCACCTGAGCGCCCTCGGGCGGCTCCACCACCTGGTCCTGGTGCCAGGCGTTGAGCGACAGCGACTCGCCGTCGATCTCGTAGGTCCTGCGCCCCACGGACCAGCCGCCGGGAAACTTGATCACGCGCCCGCCGAGCGCCTGCGCGATGATCTGGTGACCAAAGCACACGCCGATCATCGGCCGGCCCGCGGCATGGACCTTTCGGATGAAGGCCTCCAGCGGCGGAATCCACGCGTGATCCTCGTAGGCGCCGTGCTTGGAGCCGGTTATCAGCCATCCCTCGCAGTCCTCGGCCGCCTCGGGATACGCCCCGTCCACCACGTTATAGGTCGCGAAGTCGAAGCCGTGCCCGGCCAGCAGGCGTGCGAACATCGTGTCGTAATCGCCGTGGCGCTCCGCGATCTCGGGGGCCGCGTGGCCGGTCATCAGGATGCCGATTCTCATCTCTCACCCGCAATTTGATCAAATTTAAGCCTAGCGTAGCACCCCGCCCGCCGGCAAGTCCTCTCTACACGGTGCCGAGATAGGTCTTCCAGTGCTCTGCCGGTGGAATGCCGGACATGAGACGCAGTTCCTGCCGCTTGGTCATGCAGAGGTTGCGCACGAGTTCAGCGGGAAAGATCCGCGCGATCATCGAGTCGGACTCGAACAGGCCGATCGCGGTTTCCCAGTCGGATGCAAGCCCGGAAAGGTCCTGGTCGTAGGCGTTGCCCGTGACCGGGGCAGGCGGTGTCATCTCGTCCTCGATCCCGATCAAGGCGGCGCCCAGCACGGCGGCGAACATCAGGTAGGGCGTGATATCACCGCCCGCGGCCCGGTGCTCGATCCGCCGTGCCGCCGGCGCCCCGCCCGGAATGCGCAGCGCGGTGGTGCGGTTGTCGTGGCCCCAGCACACGGCGGTGGGGGCATGCGCCCCGGGCACCAGCCGGTCGTAGCTGCCGGCATGCGGTGCGAACACAAGCGTCGAGGCGGTCATCGCCGCAAGGCATCCGGCCACGGCGGCGCGCAGCGTATCATTGCCCTCCGGGCCGCCATCGTCGAACACGTTGCGCCCATCCCCGTCGAGAACCGAGAAATGCATGTGCAGACCGTTGCCTGCATCTTCGGCGAAGGGCTTGGCCATGAAGGTCGCGGCCATTCCGTGCCGCCGCGCCAGCCCCCGGATCAATGCCTTGAACAGCCACGTGTCGTCAGCGGCCCGCATGGCGTCCTGGTGGTGCAGGGTCACCTCGAACTGGCCCACGCCGGATTCGCTCGTTGTCGCCTGCGCGGGAATCCCCATCGCCGCGCACCCCTCATAGAGCGCGGTGAGAAAGCTATCGAAGGCATCGAGGTGATTCATCGACAGGATGCCGGGCGCGGCGCTGCGCCGACCGTTGAGCGGGTTGCGGACCGGGGCCAGTGTCGCGCCGGTGTCGTCGACAAGGGTGAATTCCAGCTCGGTCGCCGCGATCACGCGCCAGCCGCGGGCCGCGTAGCGGTCGAGCACCGCGGACAGCGCATGACGCGGATCGCCGTCGAAGACCCGGCCGTCATCGTGATACATCGCCATCGGGATCAGCGGTTGCGCGGTTTCCAGCCATGGCAGGGGAACCGGCCCGCGGCCCGTGGGGTGCAGCATCCCGTCGGCATCGCCCGTCTCGAAAACCAGCGGCGAGTCTTCGATATCGGCGCCCGTGACGTCGAGGTTGAGCGCCGACATCGGCATCCGCACAACGCCTTGGTCAAGCTTCGGGGCGTAAGAGCCCGGTACCCGTTTGCCCCGCATCTGGCCGTTCAGGTCGCAGGCCGCCACGCGGATCGTCGGATAGTCTGCTAGCTCCATCTGGCCCCCGTTCGAGATCCCGCGCACGCGTTCTAGCGCTTTTCACGTGGCACTGCCAAGGAAATTTGATCAAATATGTGCGCAACGGGTCCGCCACGCCCCGGCGGCCGGGGCGGCGGCATCCCGGCCGGTGGCGCGCGCAGCGCCTGCGTCGTGCAATCAGCCGGAGACCGAGGCCGCGTGGATGCTCTCGATCGCTTCCTTCAGCGCGCGGTCGAACTCCTCGTCGTTCTGCCGGGCCGACAGCCCCTCGGTCAGCGCGCGGCTGAAGCTGGCCACCATGCCGGTGTTCCGCGCAAGCCGTGCGTTCGCCTCGTCGCGGGCGTATCCGCCCGACAGCGCGACGACGCGCATCACCCGCGGGTGATCGACCAGTGTCTTGTAGTGATTGTCAGTCTCGGGAAGGGTCAGTTTCAGCATCACCTCCCGGTCGGCAGGCAGCGCGTCGAGGTGGCGGGTGATTTCCGCCAGAAGCAGGTCCTCGGCCTCGTGCTTGTCGGCGATGGAGATCGTCACCTCCGGCTCGATGATCGGCACGAGGCCGGCATCGAGGATCTCGCCCGCGATCTCGAACTGCTGGCCGACCACCGAGGCGATACCCGAGGGCGATGCCGCGTCGATGACCGAGCGCATCTTGGTGCCGAATATGCCGGCGGCGTTGGCGCGCACCAGCAGGTCCGCAAGCCCGGGATTTGGCTTCATCAGCCGCACGCCGTCGTGGTCCTCCGCAAGGCCCTTGTCGACCTTGAGGAAGGGGACCACGCCGCGCTCTTCCCAAAGGTAACGGGCCGAGGGCTTGCCGCCGATCTCGCGATCCATGGTCTGTTCGAACAGGATGGCGCCGAGAATATGGTCGCCGGTGAAGGCGGGCGACTGCACGATCCGGCTGCGCATCTCGTGGATGAGGTCGAACATCTGTGCTTCGCCGGAATACTGGTCCTCGTCTATCCCGTACAGCCGCAGCGCCTTGGGCGTGGAGCCGCCGGACTGGTCGAGCGCCGCGATGAAGCCATTGCCGGTGCGTATCTTGGTGACCTGGTCTTGTTTCGTCATGGAAATGCTCTGCCCTTTTCGCTGTCCTCGGCGGCGTGGCGACCGCCGTCGCGACGTGTCTAGGGGAGGGGGCATGGCGTTGCAATTGTGATGGCGCTAACAACCCCTTCGGTCCGGCCCGCGCGTCACCCCCGGCGCCGGTCGTGGCGGTTCAGCCCCGCAGGGCCGCGACTCCCGGCAGGGTCTTGCCTTCCATCCATTCGAGGAAAGCGCCCCCGGCGGTGGAGATGTAGCTGAAGCACTCGGCCGCGTCCGCCTGGTTGAGAGCGGCGACCGTATCGCCGCCGCCGGCGACGGCGACCAGCTTGCCAGAGCGGCACAGCCCGGCCGCGTGGGCCGCCGCGGCATTCGTCGCGGCGTCGAAGGGCGGGGTCTCGAACGCCCCGAGGGGACCGTTCCAGATCAGCGTTGCCGCCCGGTCCATCGCCTGCGTGATATGGAAAACACTGTCGGGGCCGGCATCGAGAATCATTTTCGTCTCCGGGCAGTCCTCGACCCGCACCACATCGTGCGGGGCGCCGCGGCTGAGTTCCTCGGCAACGACAACGTCGCGCGGCAGCAGCAGTTCACAGCCCGTTCCGGCGGCCCTGTCCGCGATGTCGCGGGCGGTGTCGGCCATGTCGCACTCGCACAGCGAGCGGCCCACCTCCACCCCCTGCGCCGAGAGGAAGGTGTTGGCCATTGCGCCGCCGATCACGAGGATGTCAACCTTCTCGATCAGGTTGGACAGAAGGTCGAGCTTGGTCGAGACCTTGGCGCCGCCGACCACCGCCATCAGCGGCCGCGCCGGGTCGCCGAGAGCGGTTTCAAGGGCTTGCAGCTCGGCCTGCATCAGCCGCCCGGCACAGGCCGGCAGCAGCCGTGCAAGCGCCTCGGTCGAGGCGTGCGCGCGGTGCGCCGCCGAGAAGGCGTCGTTGCAATATACGTCGCCCAGCCCGGCAAGCCGCCTTGCAAAGGCGTCGTCATTGGCTTCCTCGCCGGGGTGGAAGCGGATGTTTTCCAGCAGCAACACCTCGGCCGCGCGGGCCTCCTCGGTGGGTTGCTCGGCCCCTTCCAGCGTTTCGATGAACTGCACCCGGCGGTTCAGCGCGGCCTCCAGCGCCGGGACGAGCTGACGCAGCGACATCCCGTCGACGACCTTGCCCTTTGGGCGGCCGAAATGCGCGATCAGCATCGGCTTTCCGCCCTTCTCGATGATGTCCTGCACGGTGGGCACGATCCGGTCGATCCGCGTGGTGTCGGTCACGCGGCCGTCCTCGACGGGCACGTTGATATCGACGCGGCACAGCACCGTCTTGCCGTCGAGATCCATTTCGTCGAGAGATTTCCAGCTCATCGCCCGAATGCCTCCTGCTGCGTGGGTCTTGGGCCCCTCTTGGCGCGGTGGGGCAGGGGCGTCAACCTCCCGTCTTGGCAATCCCGCACGAAGGGCCTAGTTTCCGCGGTCACAAGGGCGTCACGCGTACAGGAGGGCCGCATGGCCGAGATCAAGGATCCGGAAAACACCATTCTCATCGAGTTGAAGGGCGGCACCGTCACGGTCGAGCTTTTGCCCGACGTGGCGCCCGGGCACTGCACCCGGATGAAGGAGCTGGCCCGCGCCGGGCAGTACGACAACGTCGCCTTCCACCGGGTGATCGACGGCTTCATGGCCCAGACCGGCGACGTGCGCCACGGCAACATGGAAAGCGATTTCAACCCGCGGATGGCGGGAACCGGCGGCAGCGACATGCCAAACCTCAAGGCCGAGTTCAGCCGCATCCCCCATGACCGCGGCACCATCGGCGCCGCGCGCAGCCAGAACCCTGACAGCGCCAACAGCCAGTTCTTCATCAACTTCAAGGACAACCATTTCCTGAATGGCCAGTACACCGTCTACGGCCGCGTGATCGAGGGCATGGAGCATGTCGACAACATCACCCGCGGCGAGCCGCCGCAGAGCCCCGACAGGATGATCAGCGTCAAGGTGGCCGCCGATGCGTAAGATTGCACTTCTCTTCAGCCTTCTGGCCGCCTCGCCCGCGCTGGCGACGGGCCTTCAGATCGAGGTCGAGGGCGAGGCCAACGGCACCGTCACCATCGACCTGCTGGAGGACGTGGCCCCGCAGCATGTGGCGCGGATCACCACGCTGGCCGGGCAGGGCGCGTATGACGGGGTGGTGTTTCACCGCGTGATCGACGGTTTCATGGCCCAGACGGGCGACGTGGAACACGGGCGGATCGAGGGCGGCGACATGCGCCGGGCCGGCACCGGGGGCAGCGACCTGCCCGATCTTGAGGCCGAGTTCAGCGACGTGCCCTTCGCGCGCGGCGTGGTCGGCATGGCCCGCAGTTCGGACCCCGACAGCGCCAACAGCCAGTTCTTCATCATGTTCGCCCCCGCGCCGCACCTGAACGGGAAATACACTGTCGTGGGCCGGGTGAGCGACGGCATGGAGGTGGTCGACGCCATCAAGCGCGGGCAGGGCCGCAACGGCACCGTGATCGGTCGCCCGGATGTCATGGCGGACGTCACCGTGATCGAGTAGGGCATGGCCGCGACGGGATACGAGCCGCTCAACACGCTCAAGCCCACCGGCGACGGGCTGTGGCTGATCGACGGTCCAGCCATCCAGCACGGCCGCGTGCCGTATTCGACCCGTGCCACCGTGATCCGCCTGGACAACGGCGCGCTTTGGGTCCATTCGCCCACGGCCCTGACCGGCGGGTTGCGGGACGAGCTCGCGGCGCTTGGCCCGGTGCGTCACCTGGTCGTGCCCAACCACGCCCATGTCACGCACATCGCTCGGTGGCGCGAGGCCTATCCGCAGGCAACGGTCTGGGCCGCGCCGGGCGCGGTGGTGGACGGCGCGCGCGAGTTGCAGCCGGACAAGGCAGAGGCGCCGTGGGCGGGCCAGATCGACCAGCTCGTCGTGCGCGCTGCGCCACGGCTGCGAGAGGCGGCCTTCTTTCACCGCGCCTCGCGCTCTCTCATCCTGACCGACCTGATCGAGGCGCACGAGACCAAGAACCTCGCGCCATGGGTGCGGCCCATCATCTGGCTGTCGGGCACCGATGACAGCGCCGGGCACATGCGGCCGCGCTATCGCTGGTCGCTGCGCTCCAGCGACAAGGAGCATCTGGCCGACGATGTCGAGGTGCTGATCGGCTGGGGGCCGACGCGCGTGATCATCTCGCATGGCCGCTGGTACCGCGAGGACGGGCGCGCCGTGCTGGAATACGCGTTCCGCAAGGTGCTGCGTCCCCGCCGGTGGGAACGCGCCTATGCCGAGTACCGCACGCAGGCCGGGCACGGCCCGGAGGAGTAACCCGGGCTCACAATCGCGTGCGGCGGGCTGGCCCGGCGCCGTGCGGCCGGCCATGATAGGCGGATCGGTACCAGCTAACGGGGCACCCATGACCCGCCTTTTTCCGCTTGCCGCCGTGCTCGCCCTCGCCGCGGGGCTTGCCCATGCCACGCCGGATCGCTGGAAACCCGAGTGGCCGGACACGGATTTCGACACGGCGGCCATCGGCGACTGGTCCGAGATACGCCCGGGCGGCCCGCCAAGGGACGGCATCCCGGCCATCTCCGGCCCCCGCTTCAGGCCCGTCGCGCAGGCCGGCGAAATCCCGGGCACCGAGCCGGTGATCAGCGTCGAGATCGGCGACGCCGCCCCGCGCGCCTACCCGGTGCGCTACCTCACATGGCACGAGATCGTGAACGACACGGTGGCGGGCGTGCCGGTGGCCGTCACCTACTGCCCGCTCTGCAATTCGGCCATGGCGTTCGACCGTCGCACTGCGCACGGTACGCTCAGCTTCGGCGTCACGGGCAAGCTGCGCAAGTCCGACATGATCATGTACGACCGCCAGACCGAGAGCTGGTGGCAGCAGGCCACGGCCCGCGCCATAGTGGGCGAGCTGACCGGCACGCGGCTCAGGCAGCTGCCGAGCGTGATGGAAAGCTGGGACCAGTTCCGCGCCCGCCACCCCGGCGGGCTGGTGATGGCGCAGCCCGACCATCCCCGCCGTTATGGAGCGAACCCCTACCGCGGCTACGACACCGCCGCGCGGCCCTTCCTCTACGACGGTGAAAACCCGCCGCACGGCATTTCGCCGCTCGCGCGCGTGGTGCGGGTGGGTGACCGCGCCTGGCCGCTCACCCGCGTGCGCGCCGCGGGCGGCGTGTCAGAGGCCGGCGTGACGATCTCGTGGGAGTCCGGGCAGTCCTCCGCGCTGGACGCGGGCACGATCGCGGGCGGGCGCGACGTGGGCACGGTGCGCGTGCGCGACGTGCAGGGGCGCCCCCTGCCGCACGATGTGCTGTTCGCCTTCGCCTTCCATGCCTTCTGGCCCGACGGCGAATGGATGCTGGGGCGCTGACACGCCGCCCCGGGGTTTCTTCTTGGTCCAAGTACCCCCGCCGGAGGCATCCCCGCGGCGCGGTCAGAGCAGGTGGCCGGATTTCTTCGCCTTGGTGGCCAGGTAGGCGCGGTTGTGCGCGCCCTCGCCGACTCGCAGCGGAACGCGTTCGGTCACCTCGATCCCGCTGGCGCGCATCATCTCGATCTTGGCGGGATTGTTCGTCAGCAGGCGCACCGCGGAAAACCCCATCCGCTCCAGTATGCGCGCGCCGATGCGGAAATCACGCTCGTCATCCTCGAACCCCAGCCGGTGGTTGGCCTCGACCGTGTCGAATCCCTGGTCCTGCAGGGAATAGGCGCGCATCTTGTTGGCCAGCCCGATGCCGCGCCCCTCCTGGTTGAGATAGAGCAGCACGCCTTCGCCCGCGGCCCCCATCTGGGCCAGAGCGGCGCGCAGTTGCGGGCCGCAATCGCATTTCAGGCTGCCGAGCAGGTCGCCGGTGAAACAGGCCGAGTGGAGCCGCGCCAGCACGGGGGCGTCGCGCGAGGGCTGGCCGATCTCCACGGCGTAATGTTCCTCGCCGCCGTCCTCGGGGCGGAACACGTGCAGCCGTCCGGCCTCGGAAACCTCCAGCGGCAGGCGCGCGCTGACCACGGGGTGCAGGGGGCTCACCCGTTCCAGGTGCGGCGCCGCCGCCGCGGCGGGAATGGCGGTAAGGCCATGCGTCCCGGCGAATGCCGCGCCGTCGGTCAGCGGCAGTACCACGGCGGCTGGCAACAACCGCGCCGTCTTGGCCAGTTGCAGCGCCAGCCTGTGCAGGTCGGCATCCCCCTCGCGCTGCGACACCAGCGGCCCCTTCATCGGCATGCGCAGGTCGTCGGCGGGGTCTGCCACCCCCTGCACCCAGTCCAGCCCGGCATCGCCCGGCAGCACGATCCGGGCGAGGTCGCCGTCGTAGGGCCGCGCGTTGAGCGTCGCCGCACGCCGCGCGCTGATCACGATCACCGGACGCCCGCCGAGCGCGCGCGTATCGGCCAGCCTCTCGTGGGTCAGCGTTTCGGCCGCCAGCACCAGCGCCGAATTTCCGCTCCCTGTCAGGACCACCGGCAGGCCCGTGCGCAGATCGCTGCGCGCGCGGGCGAGAAGTTCGGTCAGGTCGGGCGCAAGGCTCATCGGGGCTCCGTTCCAAGATGCGATGCCGTGGCTTAGCCCCTTTCGCGGCGGAATGAAACATTTGCTGTCGTCGCAACACGTGGCCGTGAGGGCGCTGACACACCCCTTGGCATGGCTGCCACGGCACAACACATAATCGGGAAAGGAAACGAGGACAGCGATCATGGCACAGTTGAAGAAGATCCTGCTCGTCGATGACGACGCGGACCTGCGCGAGGCGCTTGGCGAGCAGTTGGTGATGACCGAGGAATTCGACGTCTTCGAGGCCGGCAACGCCGCCGAGGCAATGGCGCGCGTCAAGGACATGATCCATGATCTTGTCATCCTCGATGTCGGGTTGCCCGACACCGACGGGCGCGAGCTCTGCCGCCTCATGCGCAAGCAGGGTGTCAAGGCGCCGATCCTGATGCTGACCGGCCATGACGGGGATGCCGACACCATCCTCGGTCTTGATGCCGGCGCCAACGACTACGTGACCAAGCCGTTCAAGTTTCCCGTTCTTCTGGCGCGCATCCGCGCGCAGCTGCGCCAGCACGAACAGTCCGAGGATGCCGTGTTCCAGCTTGGGCCGTATACCTTCAAGCCGTCGATGAAGATGCTCGTCACCGAGGACGACAGGAAGGTTCGGCTGACCGAGAAGGAAACCAATATCCTGAAGTTCCTCTACCGATCGACCGAGGGCGTCGTGCCCCGTGACGTGCTGCTGCACGAGGTCTGGGGCTACAACGCCGGGGTCACGACCCATACGCTCGAAACGCACATCTACCGGCTCAGGCAGAAGATCGAGCCGGACCCGTCCAACGCGCGCCTCCTCGTGACGGAATCGGGCGGCTACCGCCTGCTGGCCTGAAAAGCTTGACCGAGATCAAGGCGTGGGCCGTGCCCGCGCTGTAGCAATACCGTGTTCCCGTTGCATATGCGGGCTATCATGTGCACCTCCCTGTTGGACTGGCCCCGGCGCTGCCGGGGTCTTTTTTGGTCACGGCGGTCGGCCATTACCCGCGGCCGACGCGCATCGGCCACTGGACCTTCGCGCGCGCTCGTCATAGGTGTCGGACGCCAACAAGACGGAGCCCGTGCCGATGCCCTTCACCCTCGCGACCTGGAACATCAACTCCGTGCGGCTGCGCGCGGGGCTGGTCAGCCGCCTGATGAAGGAAGAGGCGCCGGACATCCTGTGCCTGCAGGAATGCAAGAGCCCGGTGGAGAAGATCCCCGCCGACATCTTCGCCAATCTGGGCTACCGCCACATGCTGGCGCGGGGCGAGAAGGGATACAACGGCGTAGCGATCCTGTCCAAGCTGCCGATCGAAGAGGTGGGCAGCCACGATTTCGCCCGCATGGGCCAAGCGCGCCACGTCGCCGGACAACTGGATAACGGGGTGGTGATCCACAACTTTTACGTGCCCGCCGGCGGCGATGTGCCCGACCGGGAGGTGAACGCCAAGTTCGGGCAGAAGCTCGACTACCTCGCGGACATGCGCGACTGGTGCCGCGGCGAGACACCGCGCAGGTCGATCCTCGTCGGCGATCTCAACATCGCCCCGCGCGAGGATGATGTCTGGTCGCACAAGCAGCTGCTCAAGGTGGTCAGCCACACCCCCGAGGAGGTCGACCGTCTCGGCCAGGTCATGGAAGAGGGCGCCTGGACCGACATCACCCGTGCCGACATTCCCGAGGGACGGCTCTACAGCTGGTGGAGCTACCGGGCGCGGGACTGGGCCGCCTCGGACCGCGGCCGCCGGCTCGACCATGTCTGGGCAACGCCGGACATCGCGGGGGCGGCGCATTCCAGCCGCATCCTCAGGGCGGCGCGGGGTTGGGACAAACCCAGTGACCACGCGCCGGTTTTTGCGACCTTCGACCTTTGACTCCCCCCGCCGGGCGCACATATAGGGGCCATCAAACCAAGGAGACGACAATGCTGGAACTGGGCCAAGGCCAAAACACCCCCGCCGCCGGCGATCTTGTGAAGGATGTCTCCGAGGCCGATTTCATGGCCGAGGTGATCGAGACGTCCAACCAGGTGCCGGTGATCGTCGATTTCTGGGCGCCGTGGTGCGGCCCGTGCAAGACGCTCGGCCCGGCGCTGGAAGAGGCCGTGAAGAAGGCCAACGGCGCCGTCAGGATGGCCAAGGTCAACGTGGACGAGAACCAGATGATCGCCGGCCAGTTGCGGATCCAGTCGATTCCCACCGTCTATGCCTTCTGGAAAGGCCAGCCCATCGACGGCTTCCAGGGCGCGGTGCCGGCCTCGGAACTCGATGCCTTCGTCAACCGCGTGATCCAGCAATCCGGCGGAGAGGCCGCCGGCGGCGGTCTCGACGATGCGCTGGCCGCGGCCGAGGAAATGCTGGACCAGGGGGCCGCCGCGGACGCGGCCCAGACCTTTGCCGCCATCCTGCAGGAGGACGACAAGAGCGCCAGGGCCTATGCCGGGATGGTGCGCGCCTACATCGCCCTCGATGATCTGGATCAGGCCGAGGCGATCCTGAACGGTGCGCCGGCCGAGATTTCCACCGCCTCGGAGCTGGAGGCGGCACATTCGGCGCTCGAACTGGCCCGTCAGGCTGCCGGGGCAGGGCCCGTGGGCGAGCTCCAGGCCGCCGTCGATGCCGATCCCGACAACCACCAGGCGCGGTTCGACCTCGCGCAGGCGCTTCATGCCAACGGCCGGACCGAGGAGGCGGTGGACCAGCTGCTGGAACTGTTCCGCCGCGACCGCAACTGGAACGACGAGGCGGCCAAGACGCAGCTTTTCACCATTTTCGACGCGCTCAAGCCGAACGATCCGGTCGTCCAGCGCGGCCGTCGAAAGCTCAGTTCGATGATATTTGCCTGATGCCGGCGGCAGGCTAGGTACCAAGGCATGTTCAACCAGGCTGACCTGCCCGACGTGATCCCCGTCTTTCCGCTGCCGGGGGCGCTTCTCCTGCCGCGTTCGCGGCTGCCGCTGCACCTGTTCGAGCCGCGCTACCTTGCCATGCTCGACGATGCGCTCAAAACGCCCGGCCGGCTGATCGGAATGGTGCAGCCCAACAGGGTTCCGGGCCGGCAGGACTGTCCGCGACTGCACCAGATCGGCTGCGTGGGCCGGGTGACGCAGATGTCCGAGACCGAGGACGGTCGCTACATGATCACGCTGACCGGGATATCGCGCTACCGCGTCATCGAGGAGGTCGACGGGTTCACCCCCTACCGCCGCGCGCGCGTCTCCTGGGACGGGTTCGAGCGCGATCTCGGCCCCGCGGACACTGACCCGGGCTTTGACCGTGCCGGCTTCATGGCGCTTCTGCAGCGGTATTTCGAGTCGCGGGAACTCCAGACCGACTGGGAGTCGCTGGAACAGGCCGATGACGAGCTGTTGGTGAATTCGCTGTCCATGCTCCTCGGGTTCGAGCCGGAGGACAAGCAGGCCCTGCTCGAGGCGCCGTCGCTGAGCACGCGGCGCGAGACGTTGGTAACGCTGCTGGAATACGACATGCGCGGCGGCGACGACCGGGAGGCGCTGCAATGAACGACCTGCCTGCCGCCCCGGCCGTCGACCGGCGCATGCTGGAATCCCTTGTCTGCCCGCAGACCCATACCACGCTGACCTACGACGCCGAGAAACAGGAGCTCGTCAGCAAGGCGGCGGGTCTTGCCTTCCCCATCCGCGGCGGGATCCCGGTCATGCTGATCGACGAGGCGCGCAGGATCGGCTAGCGCCGGGCAGCGGTTTCATCTTGCCGCAAATACTCCGGGGGTGAGCCCGCAGGGCGAGGGGGCAGCGCCCCCTTCAGGGCGGTGACGCGCGGGACCACGCCGGATGGCGGCGCCGCCGCCGGACGCGAATTTGACGCGGCAATCCCCTTGTCGGCGACGCGGCGGCGCATGACGGCATCATCGCGCGATCTTTTGCGTCACGCGGCGGTGCGAGCATGCGCCGCGCCGGTGCGCCGCAGTGCGGGGTCAGCCGTCCTTGCCGGCGTCCGGGTCCTCGCGGCCCACGCCGATGAAGACGAACTTGAAGGGCAGCATCCACAAGAATCCCAGCACCACGTAGACCAGCACCTCCAGCGCCAGCGGCGGGCGGTCGAACAGGTTGACCACGGTGACGGCGGCGACGATGTAGACGGGCAGTCCGATCAGCAGGATCACCAGCGACCAGCGGCGACGGGCCTTGTAGCTGAGCTGCATGTCACCTCCATCAGTCGGCGAAGGGATCGGTCACGAGGATCGTGTCGTCCCTCTGCGGTGAGGTGGACAATAGCGCGACGGGGCAGTCGATCAACTCCTCCACGCGGCGGACGTACTTGATGGCGTTCGCGGGCAGGTCGGCCCAGCTTCGCGCGCCCTCGGTCGAGGCGCTCCAGCCGGGCATTTCCTCGTAGACGGGTACGCAGCGCGCCTGTTCGTCGGCTGCAATCGGCAAGTGATCGAGCCGCTTGCCGTCCAGCTCGTAGCCCACGCAGATCCTGAGGGTTTCGAACCCGTCGAGCACGTCGAGCTTGGTCAGCGCTATGCCGCGCACGCCCGACGTGGCGCAGGTCTGCCGCACGAGAACGGCATCGAACCAGCCGCAGCGCCGCTTGCGGCCCGTGGTGGTGCCGAATTCATGGCCCCGTTCCCCCAGGCGCTGGCCGTCCCCGTCCTCGAGCTCCGTGGGAAACGGCCCTTCGCCGACGCGGGTGGTATAGGCCTTGACGATGCCCAGCACGAAGTCGATCGCGCCCGGGCCGATGCCGGTGCCCGTTGCCGCCTGCCCGGCGATGACGTTCGAGGAGGTGACAAAGGGATAGGTGCCGAAATCGATGTCCAGAAGCGCCCCCTGCGCGCCCTCGAACAGGATCCGGCGGCCCGCCTTGCGTTTCTCGTTGAGCACCTTCCAGACCGGGCCGGCATAGGGCAGGAGCTGCCGGCCGATCTCGTTGAGCCCGTCGATGAGCGCCGCGCGGTCCACGGGGTCAAGCCCGAGGCCGCGGCGCAGCGCGTCGTGATGCACCAGCGCACGGTCCACCCGGCGTTCCAGCGTCGCCGCATCGCCGAGGTCTGCCACCCGGATCGCGCGGCGTCCGACCTTGTCCTCGTAGGCCGGGCCGATGCCGCGGCCCGTCGTCCCGATCCGCGTCACGGCGGTCTGGTTTTCGCGGGCGCGGTCCAGTTCGCCGTGCAATGGCAGGATCAGCGGGGTGTTCTCCGCGATCATCAGCGTTTCTGGCGTTATCTCGACGCCCTGCGCGCGGATGGTCTCGATCTCCTCGACCAGGTGCCACGGGTCGAGCACCACGCCGTTTCCTATGACGCTGAGCTTGTGCGGGCGCACCACGCCGGAGGGCAGGGCGTGCAGCTTGTACACCGTTTCACCGATGACGAGGGTGTGGCCCGCGTTGTGGCCTCCCTGGAACCGCGCGATGACATCGGCCCGCTCGCTCAGCCAGTCGACGATCTTGCCCTTGCCCTCGTCGCCCCACTGGGCGCCGACTACGACGACGTTTGCCATTTCGATCCCTTCGGCCTGATACAAAGCGCGCACCCGTCTTAGCGGTGCCGGCGCGGCGTTGAAACCGCAAATTCGCCGCGGGGGCTGGACAGGCCGGCCGGCCCTGGGGCAAAGGATCGGCATGAAACTTCCCGTGGGGCAGGCATGACCGGTTTCTTCTGGCGCCTGGCGGCGGCCTTCACGCTGCTGGTGGCGACCTTCAACCCGACCGACTGGAACTACGTGACCTGGGTCCGGGGCAACTTCTCCGAACAGATGCCGCTGGCGGTCCTGCTGGGGCTTTTGCTGTTCGTGGGGTATATCATCTATCTGCGCGCTACCCTGCGCTCGATCGGGGCATTCGGCATGTTCATGGTGCTGGCGATCGTCGCCGCGACGGTGTGGGTGTTCTACGACTACGGGCTGCTGTCGCTGCGCGACACGTCGCAGGTCGTGTGGCTGGCGATCGCGGCGCTGGCACTGGTTCTGGGCATCGGGCTGAGCTGGAGCCATGTGCGCCGGCGCCTCTCGGGGCAGGCCGACATGGACGACGTGGACGAGTGAACCGCGCGCGGGCGCGGCAGCCACCGTGCTCGGTGCCTGAGAATGGCGGGTTGCAGGGGACAATGGAATTGCATAGATACGCCCCTGATCCGAAACCGCAGGGCGGCACATGCAAAACGTCATCCTACTGATCCATCTTTTGTTGACGCTCACGCTGATCGTGGTCGTGCTGCTCCAGCGGTCCGAGGGTGGCGGCCTTGGCATGGGCGGGGGCGGCGGCAACGTGACGGCCGGTCGCGCGGCGGCCACCGCGCTTGGCAAGCTGACATGGATACTCGGGTTCGGGCTTTTCGCGACGTCGATGGCGCTGACGATCATCGCGGCGCAGAACGCGTCGGGGTCATCGGTGCTGGACCGGATCACCGACCGGCCCGCTGCCGAGGAGGCCCCCGCGCCGGAGTTGCCGGCCACCGGTGACGACTTGTTGCCGCCGGAGCCGGGCGACGACGCCCCGCTGATACCGCAGGCGGATTGACCACAACCGGTTGAGAATAGCGGAAAAACCATAACAGCATCTTGCGGTCAGCTTGCGCGACAGGCCTTTGTCCTGTATGTATTAAGCCCCGTGGTGCTGCGGTCGAATCGGCCGTTCAGGCCCAAACAAACGAGCAGATCACGGGGGTGCCGGCGAATGGCACGGTATGTATTCATAACTGGCGGCGTGGTTTCCTCGCTTGGCAAGGGGCTGGCATCCGCGGCACTCGGGGCCCTGTTGCAGGCGCGCGGCTTTTCCGTCCGGTTGCGCAAGCTCGACCCCTACTTGAACGTCGATCCCGGCACCATGTCACCTTTCGAGCACGGCGAGGTTTTCGTGACCGATGACGGGGCCGAGACGGACCTCGACCTCGGCCATTACGAACGTTTCACCGGCGTGCCCGCGCGGATGACCGACTCGGTCAGTTCGGGCAGGATCTACTCCGACGTGCTGGAGAAGGAGCGACGCGGCGATTACCTTGGCAAGACGATCCAGGTGGTCCCCCACGTCACCAATCAGATCAAGGATTTCATCGCCATCGGCGATGACGAGGTCGATTTCATGCTGTGCGAGATCGGCGGCACCGTGGGGGATATCGAGGGGCTGCCGTTTTTCGAGGCGATCCGGCAGTTCAGCCATGACTGGCCGCGCGGCCAGTGCATCTTCATGCACCTGACGCTGCTGCCCTACCTCGCCGCGAGCGGTGAACTCAAGACCAAGCCGACGCAGCATTCGGTCAAGGAATTGCAGTCGATCGGGATCGCGCCGGACATCCTCGTGTGCCGGTCCGAGCAACCGATTCCGCAGAAGGAGCGGGAAAAGATCGCGCTGTTCTGCAATGTCCGGAAAGAGCACGTCGTCGCGGCCTACGACCTGAAGTCGATCTACGAGGCGCCGATGAGCTACCATCGCGAGGGGCTGGACCAGGCCGTGCTCGACGCGTTCCAGATCAGCCCCGCGCCCAAGCCGGACATGACCAAGTGGCAGGACGTCGAGGACCGTATCCACAATACCGACGGCGACGTGACGGTTGCCATTGTCGGCAAGTACACGCAGCTGGAGGATGCCTACAAGTCCATCAAGGAGGCGCTGACCCATGGCGGCATGGCCAACCGGGTCAAGGTCAACGTCGAATGGGTCGATGCCGAGATCTTCGATACCGAGGACCCGGCGGCGCATCTTGAAGGATTCCACGCCATCCTCGTGCCGGGCGGCTTCGGCGAGCGCGGGACCGAGGGCAAGATCAAGGCGGCGCAATTCGCCCGCGAGCGCAAGATCCCCTATCTGGGCATCTGTCTGGGCATGCAGATGGCGGTGATCGAGGCCGCGCGCAACCTTGCCGGGCTGGAGGACGCGGGCTCGGAGGAGTTCGATCACGAAGCAGGGCAAAAGCGCTTCACGCCGGTTGTCTACCACCTCAAGGAATGGGTGCAGGGCAACCGCAAGGTCAAGCGCAGGATATCCGACGACAAGGGCGGCACGATGCGTCTTGGCGCCTATGACGCCGTTCTCGCGGAAGGGTCGCGCGTGGCGCGGATCTACGGGACGACCACCATCGACGAACGCCACCGCCATCGCTACGAGGTGGACACGAAATACCGCGAGAAGCTGGAGGATGTCGGGCTGAGGTTCTCGGGCATGTCGCCGGATGGCCGCCTGCCCGAAATCGTGGAATGGTCGGACCACCCGTGGTTCATCGGCGTGCAGTTCCATCCCGAGCTGAAATCCAAGCCCTTCGCGCCGCACCCGCTCTTTGCAGATTTCATCCGCGCCGCGGTGGAGACGTCGCGGCTGGTTTGATGTGATCGCCATGCCTGCACGGTAGGCCACGGGGCCGTCCGAACCGTTGCGTTCCAAGCGGGGATCCGCGTGACCGTCGATCATCCGGCGGCGCCCGTTTACAACGCTCAACTGGTCCTGAACTGTCGTGCCATTGTGTCGCGGGCCGGCGGTCGCATGGCTTGCAGGTCGGGGGGATGGGCCTTGCCGTTCGCGTAACGCGGCCACGAAACCGGGAGAGTGCATGGGGACGGGAGACGAGACCACGAAGCCCGGACGCCCCGGCATTTCCGGCGATACCGGTGCCGGCGCGACAAGCGTCTGGAACATCGCCTCGTACCCGCGCAGCGGCAATCACCTCGTGCGCACCTTGGTGGAGTACGCGGCACGGCAACCGACGCTGGGCTGTCCCGGCGCCCCGCGTGATATCCCCATCCATCAACGTGACGCCAATGCGCGCAGCGGGCTGATCCAGATCGCCACGGACGAGCCCAAGGCCGTCAAGGCGCACTGGGCCAACCAGATCAAACGAAACGAAGCCGGCCGCGATGCGGATCACCTCTTGCTGATCACGCGCGATCCGGCCGACGCGATCGCGTCCCACCTTGCGCGGGTCTTCGCACGAAAGGCTTTCTTGACCGAACGGCGTGTGAGACGGGCCATCGAGGCCGAGCTCGACGCGTATATCGGCGTGCTCTACGCGTTCATGGCAAAGCCGCGTGACATGCGGCTGCACGTGCGTTTCGAGGCCCTGACCGACAGTGACAACGGCCATTACGAGGCGCAGCGCATCCTCGACGCGCTGTTGCCGGACCGGCTGGACCTTTCGCAAGACGCGTGGCGCAAGATCCGCCAGACGGCCGGGGCCAGCCAGGGGTCGCTCGACCGCCGTAGCTATGCCCTGAAAAACCGCATCCGCGCGCGCGTGCTGTCCTACATCACCTATGCAGAGGTCGACGCCTTCATCCAGACGGGAAGCTGGTCGGCGTTACCGCAGCGCCGTGCAGCCCACTGACGGGCTGGCGACAGCCGGTGTTCGCGCGGTCGTGGTCAGTGGTCGATGCGGGTACGCGTAGTGGGGCGGCCGTTCAACCACGCCGCGGCAGGATACCGTGCAGCTGCCGGCCCAGTTCGCCGGGGCTCAGCCATGACAGCACCCCGCGACCCGCGGCGCGGGCGCGCAGCGGTTGTAGCGTCGCGGCATCGCCCTCCACCCATTGGTGCGAACGGCCCTTGAGCGCCTCTTCGACGATGCCTTCGTCAAGGATCCAGCGGCCCCGGCGCCCCTCTTCCCGGTCGGCCTGCTGATAGGCGATCCATCTGTCGATTCGCGCCCGCCTGTCGACTTTCTGTCCCGCGCGTACGCGGTAGAACCCGCAATTTACCCGCAGGCAGATGTTGTCGAGAACCCGCGCCGCGCCCCGGTGCGCCTGCGGCACCTCGCGCTTGGACATGTAGTTGAACCGCTCCGGCCCGCCGTTGAAGAACACCGTCAGGGCGGTGCCGATATCCACGACTTTCTGCGCCATGATCCACCCCAGCACGGTCTCCGGGTGGGTGGACCAGTCGTAACAGCGTGCCAGCCGGCGCAATTCCTCGGGTGTTGCCGCACGCGCGATACTGAGTTGCTCGTCCATGTCACTCGTTGACCAGTGAAACTTGTCACAAGACCTCATGCAGGGCTCCGTTTTGCGGTGTCGGCAACACGTTCAACCTCGCCCGGCAACACGCAAATTCTTGGGAGCAAATGTGGCCCTGCTGCGACCTTTGGCACACGGTTCGGAAACGATGCGGTTCCATCGCCCGCACGTCATTGCCCGAAAGGCGCATCGCGATAGGATCGGGCGCGGATCGACGCCGCGCCGTCCCGGCGCCGGCAAGCAAACCCGCCGCGGAGCCGCTCATGGACGCCAAAGCCCTGCTCACACGTCTTGCGCATGCCTTCTCGGCCCGCCAGCCGGTGCCCCTGCCCGAACCGGACGAGAGGCTGGCCCTCGGGGCGCTGATGGTACGCGTCGCCCTGTCGGACCACGCGTACGACCTTGCCGAGATCCGCCGGATCGACCGGTTGCTGTCACGGCTCTACGGGCTTGGACCCGTTGATGCCGCTAAGATGCGCGCAACGGCCGAGAAACTGGAAAGGCAAGCGCCCGAGACCGAACGTTTCGCGCATCTGATCCGTGAAACCGTGCGATTCGAGGCGCGTCTGGAGGCGCTGGAGGCGCTTTGGGAGGTAGTGCTGGCGGATGGCATGGCCTCTGCGTCCGAGCTTCGGGTGATCGAAGAGGCGCGCGAGTCGCTCGGCCTGTCGGAAACCGACAGCCTGGCGGCGCGAGAGACCGCCGAACGGAGTTAGCGATTGGCCCGTGCGCCGGTCTCGCCTATATCTGGGCCATGTTTGCAGAATTTCTATCGAAGCTGATCCGGCCCGAACCCGAACAGCTGGACGACGCGGATGCCCGGCTCGCGCTGACGGCACTGCTGGTGCGGCTGGCGAAATCCGATGGCTACTATGCCGCGCAGGAGATCATCCGCATCGAGACGATCGCGGCCACGCGGTTCGGTCTGGACCACGACCAGGCGCGTGCCCTGCGCGAGGATGCCGAGCGACTGGAGCAGGAGGCGCCCGACACCGTGCGGTTCACCCGCGCGATCAAGGATGCCGTGCCTTACGATGACCGTATCGCCGTGATCGAGGCGCTTTGGCAGGTTGCTCTGGCCGATGGTGAACGCGATGCGGACGAGGATTCGCTCATCCGCCTCGCTGCCAACCTGCTGGGCATCAATGACCGCGACAGCGCGATGGCCCGGCAGAAAGTGGTCCGCGACGCATGATTGCCAGCTTGCCGATGTATGACCGCCCCGAGCTGAACCAAGCCAATGACAGGCTCTGGGCGGCGGTGCGGGAGCATCTGGGCGCGGGCCCCGAGAGGCTTTGCCGGGGTGGCGACCCGTGGGAGCAGTGGCAGGATCCCGCGCTGGTTCTGTCGCAGACATGCGGCTATCCCTTCCGCGCCCGGCTGCACGGGCGGGTTGCGCTGGTCGGCACGCCGGACCATGGGCTGGACGGCTGCCCGCCGGGGTACTATCGCAGCGTGTACGTCGCGCGCGCCGACGATGGGCGCGGGGCGTTGGACGAGTTCGCGGGGGCGCGTCTTGCGTACAACGAGCCTCTTTCGCAAAGCGGGTGGGCCGCCCCCCAGAACCACGCGCGGGCGCTGGGGATGTCGTTTGCCGCCGCGTCTGCGACAGGTTCGCACGCCGCTTCGGCCCGGGCCGTTGCCGATGGCCTTGCCGATATCGCCGCACTCGATGCCGTGAGCTGGAAGATGATGCAAACGCACGATGCCGTTGCGGCCGCGCTGAAGGAGGTGGGCCAAACCCCGCCCACCCCGGCGCTGCCCTACATCACGGCAACCGGGCGCGACGCGAACGCCGCCTTCGCCGCGCTGGAGGTGGCAATCGCCGAGCTGTCGCCGGCCGACCGGCAGGCGCTGTCGTTGCATGGGATCGTTCGTATCCCCGCCGAGGCCTACCTGGCAATTCCCAACCCGCCGCCGCCCCGCGGCTTTGCCGGGGCCAATTCGGGATGACGCGCCGTCAAAACGTCGCCAAGCGCCGAAATTGTTCCGTTTTGGACGTTGCATTGCGCCAGATTTTCCGACCTACTGCGCAGCGTCCGATGGCAAAATCGACGAGGAAATGCGCCCGTGACCGAATCCGCCCCCGTGATCGAAATCCGAAACCTGCACAAGGCGTACGGTTCGCTGGAGGTGATCAAGGGTGTGGACATCACGGCGCAGCGCGGTGATGTCGTTTCGCTCATCGGGTCCTCGGGGTCGGGCAAGTCCACGATCCTGCGCTGCGCCAATCTGCTGGAGGACAGCCAGCAGGGCGACATCATCTTCAAGGGCGAGCCCGTGCGCTGGCGCGGCGAGGGGCTGAACCGCCATCCCGCCGACGCCCAGCAGGTGCTGCGCATCCGCACAAACCTTTCCATGGTGTTCCAGCAGTTCAACCTGTGGGCCCACATGACCATCCTGCAGAACGTGATGGAGGCTCCCGTCACCGTTCTGGGCCGCGACCGGACCGAGGTCGAGCAGGCCGCGCGCGCCTATCTCGACAAGGTCGGCATCGGCGACAAGGCCGATGCCTATCCCGCGCAGCTTTCCGGCGGCCAGCAACAGCGCGCTGCCATTGCCCGTGCGCTGTGCATGGAGCCCGAGGCGCTGCTTTTCGACGAACCCACCTCGGCGCTGGACCCCGAACTGGAGCAGGAGGTGGTGCGCGTCATCAAGGATCTCGCAGGTGAAGGGCGGACCATGATGATCGTCACCCACGACATGAAGATGGCCGGGGATGTCTCCGACCATGTCATTTTCCTGCACCAGGGCCTCATCGAGGAGCAGGGCGCGCCAGACGTGCTCTTCGGCCAGCCCGAGTCCGAGCGGCTGCGGCAATTTCTCAGCTCGACCATGGCCGCCTGACCACGACCACCAACCAAGAGGGAGACAATCATGAAGAATCTGGTTACCACCGCCGCCGTCCTGACCTTCAGCGCCGGCATGGCCTGGGCGCAGGACACGGTGCGCCTCGGCACCGAGGGGGCCTATCCGCCGTGGAACTTCATCAACGATGCCGGCGAGATCGACGGCTTCGAGCGCGAGCTGGGCGACGAGCTTTGCGAGCGTGCCGATCTGACCTGCGAGTGGGTGACGAATGACTGGGATTCCATCATTCCCAACCTCGTCTCGGGCAACTACGACGTGATCATTGCCGGCATGTCCATCACCGAGGAGCGTGACGAGGTCATCGACTTCACCCAGAACTATACCCCGCCCGATCCCTCGGCCTACATCGCCATGAACGATGTCGAGCTCGACGAGGCCGTGGTCGCGGCGCAGACGGGCACGATCCAGGCGGCGTTCATCGCGGACAAGGGGTGGACGCTGGTGGAATACGCCACGCCCGAGGAAACCATCGCCGCGGTGCGCAACGGCGAGGCGGACGCGGTGCTGGCCGACAAGTCCTATCTCAAGCCGATCGCCGAGGAGGAAGCCGACCTGATGCTGCTCGATCGCGAAGAGTCGATCGGCGGCGGCGTCGGCCTCGGTGTGCGCGAAAGCGACGAGGAGCTGCAGGCCACGCTCGACGAGGCGATCCAGTCGATGAAGGACGATGGCAGCCTCAACGAGATGATCAAGAAATGGGACGTCGCCTCGACCTTCTGATCGGCGCGACGGGGCGGGCCCGCTAACCGGCCCGCCCTTTCCACCAACGGGCAGCAAGACCCGCACCGGGGGAGCATCGCCATCTTTTCGTTCTGCACGAATCCCGAGACGCTCGAAGGTGTGCGCTGGCTGGCCTGCTACCTCACCACGGGCAAGCACATGTCGCTCTACACCTCGGTGCTCGTGGTGCTGGCGCTGCTGGGGATCACGGCGCCCACGGCGCTCGTCTTCGGCTTCGGGGGGGCCGTGCTGGCGCGGTCGCGGATACTGCCGCTGCGCTGGTTGGGAAAGGCATACATCTCGGTCGTGCGGGGTGTGCCCGACATCGCGTTCTTCCTGTTCTTCGTGATCGCCCTCGACCAGTTCTTTGAATGGATCCGGCACGAGATAAAGTGCCCCGGCTGGGACCAGCCGATCCGGCAGGGCAACGATTTCATCGTCTGCGACGCCGCCAAGCTGCCCCTGGGCAATGCGCCGCAATGGATTCATGAAACCTATGGCTTCTTCCTCGCGGTGCTGACCTTCGCCATCGTTTTCGGCGCTTTCGCCGCCAACGTGCTCTTCGGCGCCATGCGCTCCGTGCCGCGTGCGCAGCTGGAAACGGCCGAGGCCTATGGCATGTCGCGCCGCCAGACGTTCTGGCGAATCCTCGTGCCGCAGATGTGGATGTACGCGCTGCCGGGGTTGTCCAATCTCTGGATGGTTCTGATCAAGGCAACGCCGCTGCTGTTCCTTCTGGGGGTGGAGGATATCGTCTACTGGGCGCGGGAACTTGGCGGGACCGCCAACCCGCGATTCACCGATTACCCGCATGGCGATTGGCGGGTCTGGTATTTCCTCGCGCTTCTGGTTTTCTATCTCGTCTTCACCCGCATCTCCGAAATCTTCCTGGAGCGGCTCATGGTGAAATTCAGCCACGGGCAGGCCATCACCGGCGGCCATGCGCAGGGGAAAGCGGCATGAGCTGCTGGCAGACCGTCCAGGACTATGCGCTGCGATCCCTCGGCATCGGCGAGCGCCTGTTGCCGCGGGAGGATTTCACGCTGTGCGAGCAGGTCACGCTGATCGGATCGGGGCTCATCTGGAACGTTTACTTCGGCACGCTGGCGCTCTTGGCCGGGTTCTTCCTCGCCACCGCCGTGGCCGTGGGCAAGGGGGCGCGCAACCGGCTGGTGCGCAAGGCCTCGGAGTGGTTCATCTTCGTTTTCCGGGGCTCGCCGCTCTTCATCCAGTTCTTCTTTGCCTATTTCCTTTTCTTGTCCCTCAAATCGGTGCATCCGGTCTTCGATCCATTCACGTCGGCCTGGCTGGGGGCGCTGATCGTGCTGTTCCTCAACACCGCGGCCTATTCCGGTGAAATCTTCTACGGCGCGCTCCGGGCAATCCCGCGCGGCGATATCGAGGCCGCCGACGCCTACGGCTTTGCGGGCTGGCCGCGCTTTCGGCGGATCGTCTGGCCCACGATGCTGCGGCTCGCCTGGCCCGCCTACACCAACGAGGCGATCTTTCTCTTTCACGCCACGACGCTGGTTTTCTTCTCGGGCTTTCCCGCGTGGCGCCAAAAGGGGGATGCGCTCTATTACGCCAACTATTTCGCGGACAAGACCTTCAACCCCTTCGTGCCGTACCCGATCCTCGCGGGGTACTTCATCCTGCTGACGCTGGTGATCATCGCGATCTTCGGTCTGATCAACGCGCGGCTCAACCGTCACATGCCGCAGGAATCACGCCGGGGCCTGCGGCTGCGCATCAACGTGCTACGCTGACCGGCCGGGCAGGTGGACCTGCCTTGCTGCCAGAGCGGCCGCGCGCCGCTCAGCGCGCAGCGCGTTGTGCCATCACGTCGCGGCCCAGGTTCAGCGTGTAGGCTGCAAGTTCCTCCAGCGCGGCCTGGGCGGCGGCGGCATCACGTGTTTCGATTGCGTCGGCGATGCGCGTGTGAAGGTCCACGATCGCCCCGCGCGACCGGGCGGTGAACGTGATCATGTTCATCAGCGGCTGCATCGCCTCTACCGCCCCGGCCAGCTGGTAGCTCAGCACCGGGTTGCCCGCGGCATCCACCATGGCACGGTGGAACGCAACGTCCGAGGCGCAGAAGCTCTCGTCGCTGAGCCCCGGCTGTGACTGGCGGTGGATCTCGGCGCGCATGGTGGCCAGGTGGTCGGGGCTGCGGCGGGCTGCGGCCAGCGCCGTGCAGGCGCCCTCAAGCGCGTAGCGCGCCTCGCACGCGGTCTCGAAGCTAACCGCGTTCATGGACAACAGCAGGGTGGAGGTCGTGATCTGCTGGCCGTACGCCTCCTCGTAGGACAGGCGCTTGACGAAGGCGCCGCCGAACGCGCCGCGCTGCGTGCGTATCAGCGATTGCGCCGCCAGCCGCTTCAGCGCCTCGCGAACCGTCGGCCGCGAGACCTCGAACTGCTCGGCCAGCTCCGCTTCCGACGGGAGCCGCTCGTCCTCGATCATCCGGCCGTCCACGATGGCATCGCGGATGGCCTGGGCGATCTGGGCCGAAAGGTCGGGCTTGGCAGCGGCCGGGGCGCGTGGGGGCTGTGTAGTTTTCATTTGTCTTACATTTAAATGTCTGACAATTTGTGCGCAACAACGGACTCAATCGACCGGGCCGAAATGCTGACTGCGCGGATCAGACGGATGACGGGTGTGCACTGGATCGCGCTGTTCGCGCTGATCCTGGCCAGCTGGACCGCGCTCTACCTCATGGCGGTGCCGGCCGAACTGCGTGCGCTCGGGCACCTTTACGGCGCGGATTTCTGGGCAGAATTCTGCCGCGTGACGCCGGACGCGGCGGGGTATCTGCGCATCTCGGCCATGTGGATGCTCATGTCGGCGGGAATGATGGCGCCCACCGTGCTGCCGGCACTGGCCACCTATGACGACATCGGCAACGCCGGTCCGACACGTTTCGGATCGCTGCTAGCGGGCTACCTTGCCGTTTGGCTGGGCTTTGCCGCGCTGGCGGCGGGGCTTCAGCTGGGGCTGTTCAACGCCGGTCTGGTGAGCGCCTTCGGCGACAGCCGCTCGGGCCTGCTGACCGCCGCGTTGCTGGCGCTGGCAGGCGGCTACCAGTTCAGCCCGATGAAGGAGGCCTGCCTGTCACGCTGCCGGGCGCCGCTGACCTTTTTCTTCCAGCACTGGCACGAGGGACCGTGGCGCATGGGGCTTCGGCTGGGGCTTGTGTGCCTGGGCTGTTGCTGGGCGCTGATGCTGCTGGCCTTTGCCGGCGGTGTGATGAACCTCGGCTTCATGGGGCTGGCCATGCTGCTGATGGTGACCGAGAAACTGCCCCAGCTGGGCCGGCCGTTGACCAAGCCGCTGGGCGGACTGCTGCTTGCGTTGGCAGGCTGGTCTGCCCTGACCGCCGTGACTTGAAACAGGAGACACCGAAATGCCGTCGGAAAAACTGGAAACCGCCGAGCGTATCGATAACCGGATGCCGGGTGCGCCGAAATCGGGCGACGGCACCGTGCCGTGGGCGATCAGGGGCGAGCTGATCCTGAATTGCAACTGCACGGTGTTTTGTCCCTGCGTCATCAGCCTCGGCGACCATCCCCCCACCGAGGGGCATTGCATGGGATGGGCAGGTATCCGGATCGACGAGGGCCATTACGGCGACACGGACCTGTCGGGGCTCAACGTCGGCCTGTTGCTGGAAATCCCGGGAAGGATGGCGCGCGGAAACTGGAAAGCGGCGGCGTATATCGACGAGCGTGCCAGCGATGATGCCTACCAGGGGCTGGTGGACATCATGAGCGGAAAGGCCCGCGGCACAACCGGGCTCTTCAAGGTGCTTGTCAGCGAATTCCTCGGCGCCGAGCGCGCGCCGATCGCCTTCGAGACCGAGGGCAAGACGCGCCGCCTCATGGTCGGGCGCGCGATCAACGGGGCGGTCACGCCGGTCGAGGGCGCCGACGGCGAAGACGTCGTTGTCACCAACACCAAGTACTGGATGGGCCCCGACATCACCGTGGCAAGGGCCGACCAGGGCCGGGTGCGCGCCTTCGGCCGGGTCTGGGATTTCGACGGGCGCAGCGCCGAGATCTGCCAGATCGACTGGAAGGGGCCGCGCTGACCGACACGGCTGGAGGAGGCCGTAACGTGATGATCACGCCGGAGTACTGCCGCCTGATGGCGCGCTACAACGCGTGGCAGAACCGCCAGTTGGCGCGCCTGCTGCGCGACGTGCCGCTTGATGATCTCAAGGCCGATCAAGGGGCCTTCTTCGGGTCGATCCTGGGTACGCTCAACCATGTTCTGTGGGCCGACAGGATGTGGATGAGCCGTTTCGACGCCGGGTTCGCGAAACCGGAGGGCGGGATACGCGAAAGCGTCGATCTCTGCCCGACGCTCGGGGTGTGGGACGCGGAGCGCTTTGCCATGGACGGCAGTATCGCCGCGTGGGCGGACCGTTTGGGCGCCATCCGGCTGTCGGGCGATTTGTCGTGGCACTCGGCCGCGTCCGGGCGCGATCAGAGCAAGCCGCTGGCGCTTTGCGTGGTGCACATGTTCAACCACCAGACGCATCACCGCGGGCAGGTCCACGCGATGATGACCCGTGCCGGATTGGAGGCGCCCGTGACAGACCTGTTCCTGATGCCGGAGGATGATACATGACCGCGCCACTTCTTTCGCCGTCGCGCCGGCTGCGCCGCACGCCCTTCTCGGAGGGGGTCGAGGCGGCCGGTGTCAAGGCCTACACGGTCTACAACCACATGCTCTTGCCCACCGTGTTCCGGTCGCTGGAAGAGGATTACCGCCACCTCAAGGAAGCGGTGCAGGTCTGGGACGTGGCCTGCGAGCGGCAGGTGGAGCTGCGCGGGCCCGATGCCGGGCGGCTGATGCAGATGATGACCCCGCGCGATCTGCGCGGCATGCTGCCGGGGCAGTGCTTTTATGTCCCGATCGTGGACGAGACGGGCGGGATGCTCAACGACCCCGTGGCGGTCAAGCTCGCCGAGGACCGCTGGTGGATCTCCATCGCCGACAGCGACCTGCTGTTCTGGGTGAACGGCGTGGCGCAGGGCTGGCGGCTGGACGTGCTGATCGACGAGCCGGACGTGTCGCCGCTGGCGGTGCAGGGGCCCAAGGCCGACGAACTGATGGCGCGGGTGTTCGGGGACGCGGTGCGCGATATCCGTTTCTTCCGTTTCGCGCCGCTCGAATTCCAGGGCCGGGCGCTGGTGGTCGCGCGATCGGGCTATTCCAAGCAAGGGGGCTTCGAGATCTACGTGGAAGGCTCCGACATCGGCATGCCGCTTTGGAATGCACTCATGGAGGCGGGCCGCGATCTCGACGTGCATGCCGGCTGCCCGAACCTGATCGAGCGCATCGAGAGCGGGTTGCTGAGCTATGGTAACGACATGACGGATGACAACACGCCGCATGAATGCGGGCTTGGCCGGTTCTGCAACACGCAGTCGGCCATCGGCTGCATCGGGCGGGACGCGCTGCTCCGGGTGGCCAAGGAGGGGCCGGTCCAGCAGATCAGGCCGCTGGCTATCGAGGGGGCCCCCGTGCCCGTCTGCGACGTGTGGTGGCCGGTCACGGCCGGCGGCAAGCCCGTCGGGCGGGTGAGTTCGGCGGCATGGAGCCCGGATCACGATACGAACGTGGCGATCGGGATGGTGCGCCTGAGCCACTGGGATCCCGGAGACACGGTGGAGGTTCACGCCCCCGACGGGGCGCGCCGGGCCGTGGTGCAGCCGGGGTTCTGGAACTGAAAAGCGACTGCCGGGAGCGAGGGGCCAGTCCCTCGCGCTCCCCGGGATATTCGAGGCCAGAAGAAACGGCGGGGGGCTGGCCCCGCGCAGGCGAAAGGGAAGGACATGTTCAACGCTCTGGTGGTGGAAAAGGACGAGGACAGCGGCAAGACGTCCGCGGCGGTAAAGCAGATCGGCGAAGATGATCTGCCCCATGCGGATGTCACGGTGGCGGTGGAGTATTCCACCTTGAATTACAAGGATGGGCTGTGCATCGGCCCGGGTGGCGGGCTGGTGCGGCATTACCCGCACGTGCCCGGCATCGATTTTGCCGGCACGGTCGAACACAGCGACGACGACCGCTACAAGCCCGGCGACAAGGTGGTGCTGACGGGCTGGCGCGTGGGCGAGGCGCATTGGGGCGGCTACGCGCAGAAGGCGCGCGTCAAGGCGGATTGGCTGGTGCCGCTGCCCGACGGGCTGGATACCCGCGCGGCCATGGCCGTGGGAACCGCCGGGCTGACGGCGATGCTGGCCGTGCAGGCGCTGGAGGATCACGGGCTGGAGCCGGGGCATGGCCCGGTTCTGGTGACGGGCGCCGCGGGCGGCGTGGGATCGGTCGCCACGGCGATCCTTGCCAATATGGGGCACGAGGTCGCTGCTGTGACCGGGCGGCCCGAACAGGCGGAGTATCTCGGGGGGTTGGGTGCAACGCAGATCGTGCCGCGCGACGACCTGACCGACGTGACCAAGAAGCCGCTGGAGAGCGAGAAATGGGTCGGCTGTGTCGACTCCGTTGCGGGGTCCATGCTTGGCCGGGTGCTCAAGCAGATGAAGTACGGAACCTCGGTCTCGGCCGTCGGTCTTGCCGGCGGGCCGGCGATCGAAGGGGCGCTCATCACCCCGTTCATCCTGCGGGGCGTGAACCTGCTGGGAATCGACAGCGTCATGCAGCCCTACGAAAACCGCGTGCGGGCGTGGCAGCGGATCGCGCGCGACCTGCCCATGGAAAAGCTGGAAGCGATGGTGCAGCCCGCCGGGTTGTCCGACCTGCCGCGGCTCGGCGCGGATATCCTCAAGGGGCAAGTGCGCGGGCGTGTCGTGGTGGACGTGAACGCCTGATGCGCGCCCGCGCCTGACGACAGGGCCATCCGCGGTATCCCGCGGATGGCCCTTTTTCTTGCGCGTGCCCGGCTGAGGCCGCGGCGGGTGACAGACGCCCGTGTTTGATTTCCCGAATCACCTGTGCGACAAGACGGCGGCGGCGCAAGCCCGTTATCCGGCTTTTTCGGCGTTGTTTTGATAATTTTTTTGGGAAATCACGGGAAATCATGGGCGCTATTGTGATACCAATATATTGTGCAAAGTTTCATAGAAAACGCTAATTGAGCCACTCAAACTGACCAATCGGGCACATGATCTTGATTCTGTCAGGGTTCAAAATCAAGATTGTGCGGCTGTTTCCCAGAAAAAAGAATTGATTTCCATGAATTCCCATGGCATCCCTGATACCACGATGAGGACGGGCACAAGGGGCAGCAGAGAAGACCCCGAACAAACTCCCAAGTCAGGTTTCATACAGGCACCCGCTTTCATCGACCAAAAGATCCGGCGCGCGGGCAACGCAGACATCCCCCCAGGTAGCGCGCGTAGTCGGACACCCGCAGAGGCGGGACGAGGGCGGCGGATTGGGCACTGGCAGCAGCTCAATCCGCCGTTTCGCTTCGGGGTACCCCGATCAGGGACGGGGGAGAGGAGAGGCAGGCACGCGTGGTTTCGAGCTTCCTTGGCGAATACAACCAGAAGGTTGACAGCAAGGGTCGCATGTCGATCCCGGCCGACTTTCGCGCGGTTCTCGCCGAGGGCGACCCCAACTGCCCCGAGAACCCGCTCCCAAGGGTTGTCGTTCTCCATGGCGAGCATCTAAAGAATTGCCTGCACGCCTACACGGTCGAGGCGATGGCCGAGATCGAGGAAGGCATCAAGAGCCTGCCGCGTGGCTCCGAGCGGCGCCGCCGCGCCAGCCGGCTGATCCTCAGCAAGGCATGGCGCACCGAGATCGACAAGGACGGCCGCATCGTCCTGCCACAGGAGATCCGCCAGAAGATCAACCTGGAAGGCGAGGCCAAGATGGTCGCCATGGGCGACTATTTCGAGATCTGGAATGCAAAGACCTTCGACCAGGTGGACGGGGCCGAGATCGAGGCATGGCTTGCCGAGCAGGGAGACGATTTCGATCCGCTCGCCCTGATCGACCCGCAAGCCGAGGAGTGAGCGATGGCCGCCGCTGCCCGCGCCGCCGACACCGACCTGCATATCCCCGTCCTGTTGCGTCCGCTCCTGGCCGCGGTGGCGCCCGTGAAAGGAACCTGGATCGACGGCACGCTGGGGGCGGGAGGTTATGCGCGCGCATTGCTGCGCGAGGGGGCGGAGCGTGTCATTGGCATCGATCGCGACCCCCTCGCGCTGGAGCTCGCCCGGGGCTGGGCCGCGGATTACGGCGACCGGCTCGTGCTGGTTCAGGACACGTTCTCGCGGATGGACGAGCATGCCGCCGCGGCCGATGGCGTCGTGCTGGATCTCGGCGTGTCCTCGATGCAGCTGGACCGGGCCGAGCGCGGGTTTTCCTTTGCGCGCGAGGGGCCGCTCGACATGCGGATGAGCCAGCAGGGGCCGACGGCCGCGGACATCGTCAATACCGTGCCCGAGGCGGAACTGGCCGACATTCTCTACCTCTACGGCGAGGAGCGGGCCAGCCGGCGCATCGCCCGCGCCATCGTTCGTGCCCGCGCGCAGGCCCCGGTCGAGACGACCTCTCAGCTTGCAGAGATCGTCGCCGCCTGTCTGCCGCGCCCCAAGAAGGGTCAGGCACATCCTGCGACGCGCAGCTTCCAGGCGCTGCGGATCGCGGTCAACGACGAGTACGCCGAGCTGGTCGGGGGGCTGGAAGCGGCCGAACGCGTCCTGCGCCCGGGGGGCTGTCTGGCCGTCGTGACATTCCATTCCATCGAGGACCGGATCGTGAAGCGGTTCCTGCAGCTGAAATCCGACAGGGGCGGCGGCGGAAGCCGCCACGCACCGGCGCCGGCTGAAAGGACGCCGACCTTCACGCTCGCGCGGCGCAAGCCGATCGAGCCTGCCGCCGAAGAGCTTGCCGAGAACCCGCGCGCCCGCAGCGCCCGCCTGCGCGTGGGCATCCGCACCGATGCCCCCGCCGCGCCGGCAGACCGCCGCGCCCTGGGCATGCCGCAAGCGGAACGGAGGATGTGATGCGCAGCCTGTTCTACCTGTTCACCGCGCTGTTTGTCATCGGGCTGGCCTTCTGGGCTTATCACGAGAACTACAAGACGCAGGAGGCGCAGGCGCGGGCCGAGAAGCTTCAGCGCGAGATCGGGCTCAAACGCCAGCGGCTGCGCATGCTTCGCGCCGAATGGGCCTATCTGAACCGCCCCGAACGGCTGCGGGAGCTGGCCGAGATCAATTTCGACAGGCTGGGTTTGCTGCCCTTGCAACCCTACCAGTTCGGCCGGATCGACCAGGTGGCTTATCCGGGGCGGGTGCCGCTGGAGGTGACGGACCCGGTTGCCGTCTCCGGCATGGAGGCAGCCGGTGACCACGCGCGCAAGGAGGAGGCAGAATGACACGCACGCCGCTGCGCCCGCTGGCGCGTATCCTTCAGGCCCGAGATCGCGGTGAAAACCCCGACGTGATCGAACGCGAGAATATCCGCCGCCGCCACGAGGAGATGCGCGACCGGGCGCGGCGCCGCGCCGAGGGCCGGCTGCTGGTTCTGGGGTTGTTCTTTTTCTGCGCCTTCGCCGTGATCGGCGGGCGGATGGGCGTGCTGGCCAATTCCGAACCTGCCGAGCCTCAGGCCAGCGTGGCCGGGGCGCAGATCCTTGCGCAGCGGGCCGACATCGTGGACCGCAAGGGCCGGATACTGGCCACAAACTTCGAGACCCACAGCCTGTACGCCCAGCCCGAGCAGATGATCGAGCCCGAGCGCGCGGCGGCGGCGTTGGCCCGGATCTTTCCCGATCTGGATCGCGCGCGGCTGGTCCGGGATTTCACGGGCAAGCGCAAGTTCCTGTGGATCAAAAAGAAAATAAGCCCCGAGCAGAAGCAGGCGGTGCACGATATCGGCGAGCCGGGGCTGCTGTTCGGCCCGCGCGAGATGCGCCTTTATCCCAATGGACGGCTCGCCGCGCATGTTCTGGGTGGGGCAAGCTTCGGGCGCGAGGGCGTGCACGCGGCCGAGGTCGTCGGCGTGGCCGGTGTGGAAAAGCATTTCGATACCCGCCTGCGTGACCCCGCCCGCGGGCACGAACCGCTGACGCTGTCGCTTGATCTCTCGGTGCAGGCGGCGGTCGAGCGGGTGCTCGGCGGTGGCATGACTCTGATGAATGCCCGTGGGGCGGCGGCCGTTCTGATGGATGTCGAGACGGGCGAGGTGATCTCGCTCGCGTCCCTGCCGGATTTCGATCCCAACGACCGTCCGCGCCCGCCGGTGGCGGGGCGGGCGTCGGACAGCCCCCTGTTCAACCGCGCGGTGCAGGGGCTCTACGAGCTCGGCTCGACCTTCAAGATCTTCGCCGTGGCCCAGGCGATGGAGCTGGGGCTCGTCGATCCGTCCACGCGGGTCGACACGAGCGGGCCGCTGAAATGGGGCCGGTTCACCATCCGCGATTTCCATGATTACGGCGACGAGCTCTCGACCTCGGAGGTCATCGTCAAGTCCTCCAATATCGGGACGGCGCGGATCGCACAAAAGATCGGCGGCGATCGGCAGCGCGGTTTTCTCGACCGTCTCGGGCTGCTGTCTCCGACCGGGCTCGAAATGGTCGAGGCTGCGGGCGCCAAGCCGCTTCTGCCTCCGAAATGGTCCGAGCTGTCGACGATGACGATCTCTTACGGGCATGGCCTGTCGGCCAGCCCGCTGCATCTCGCCGCGGCCTACGCAACGATCGCCAACGGTGGGCGGCGCGTCACCCCGACCCTTCTCAGGCAGGCGGCGGTCCAGCCCGGCCCGCAGGTCATGTCCGAGCAGACAGCCGCCGATGCCTTGACGATGCTGCGAAAGGTCGTGCGCGAGGGAACGGCATCGCTGGGGGACGTGCCGGGATATGCGGTCGGGGGCAAGACCGGCACCGCCGACAAGCCCAAGGAAAACGGCCCCGGCTATCACGAGGACAAGGTGATAGCGACCTTTGCCAGCGTCTTTCCGGCGCATGATCCCGAATACGTGCTCGTTGTCACGCTGGATGAACCGGTGGAAACCTCCGGTGACGAGCCGCGCCGCACCGCCGGCTGGACCGCGGTGCCCGTCACGGCCGAGATCATCCGACGTGTGGCGCCGCTTCTGGGGCTCCGTCCCGAGATTGAACCGGCGGAACTGGCTGGTATAACGCTTACGTCGGACTAGGCCGGCAACGGGCCAGAACGGGGCGGAACGATTTGGCGCAGTCGAAATCACTTGCAGAGCTGGGCCTGACTGCCCGCGACGGGCGCAAGGCCCGGATCACCGGGCTGTCAGTCGACAGCCGGGCGGTGAAAGAGGGGCACCTGTTCGCCGCATTGCCGGGAACACGCGTTCACGGTGGCGAATTCATTCGTTATGCCCTGAGGATGGGTGCCGCGGCGGTGCTGACGGATGCACAAGGGGCGCGGATCGCCGCCGAAACGCTGGCCGCGCATGACGCCGCGCTGATCGTGGCGGAGGATCCGCGGCAGGCCCTCGCCTACACGGCCGCGCTGTGGTTCGGGGCGCAACCCGAAACGCTCGTCGCCGTGACAGGAACGAACGGCAAGACCTCGGTGGCCAGCTTCACCCGCCAGATCTGGGCGGCAATGGGATTGGACGCCATCAGCATCGGGACCACGGGGGTCGAGGGTGCCTACGAGACACCTCTCGCGCACACCACGCCCGACCCGATAACCCTGCACCGCGTTCTGGCCGAGGCCGAGGCGGCGGGCGTGACCCATGCCGCGATGGAAGCCTCCAGCCACGGCTTGCAGCAGAGGCGTCTGGACGGCGTGCGGCTGGCGGCGGCGGCGTTCTCGAATTTCAGCCAGGATCACCTCGATTATCATGCCAGTTTCGAGGAATATTTCGCCGCGAAGGCGGGCCTGTTCTCGCGCGTGTTGTCCGCCGACGGTGTTGCCGTGATCAATGTCGATGACGCCAAGGGCCCCGAAATGGCCGGGATCGCCCGGGCGCGCGGGCAGCAGGTGCTGACGGTCGGGCAGACGGACGGCGCGGACCTGCGCATCCTTGCCCGCAACTTCAGCCCGACGGGGCAGGTGCTGCGCTTCGAGTGGCAAGGGCGCGCGGCGCAGGCCGAGCTGGCGCTGATCGGCGGCTTCCAGGCGGAGAACGTTCTGCTGGCGTCAGGGCTGGCCATCGCCGCCGGGGGCGATCCTGACAGGGTTTTCGAGACGCTGCCCCGGATGGAGACGGTTCGGGGGCGGATGCAGCTTGCGGCGCGCCGGGCGAGTGGGGGCGCGGTCTTCGTCGATTACGCGCACACGCCCGGTGCCTTGGCGACGGCGCTCAGGGCGTTGCGTCCGCATGTCATGGGCCGCCTCGTGGTGATCGTGGGCGCGGGTGGTGACCGCGACCGCGCCAAGCGTCCGATGATGGGGCAGGCGGCGGCCGAGAACGCCGATCTGGTCATCGTGACGGACGACAACCCGCGGGGCGAGGATCCCGCGGCGATCCGCGCCGCGGTCATGCAGGGATGCCCGGAGGCGCTGGAGGTGGGCGACCGGGCCGAAGCCATCCTGCGGGGCGTCGACGCGCTCGGGCCCGGTGACACGTTGTTGATTGCCGGCAAGGGGCATGAAACCGGCCAGGTGGTGGGCGACGACGTGTTTCCCTTCGATGACCGCGAGCAGGCAAGCGTCGCGGTTTCCGCCCTTGATGGCGGGTTGCCATGACCCTTTGGACCGCAGACGAGGCCGCGGCGGCGACGGGTGGCCGCGCCACGCGCGACTGGCAGGCGCGCGGCGTTTCCATCGACACGCGCACGCTCCGGCCCGGGGATTTGTTCGTGGCGCTCACCGCCGCGCGGGACGGGCACGATTTCGTTGCGCAGGCACTGGAGAAGGGGGCCGCCGCCGCGCTGGTCAGCAGGGTGCCCGACGGCGTGCCCGCGGATGCGCCGCTGCTGGTCGTGGAGGACGTCCAGACCGCGCTGGAGGCCCTTGGCCGTGCGGGCCGCGCCCGGACGCGGGCCCGTGTTGTCGCCGTAACCGGTTCGGTCGGCAAGACCTCGACCAAGGACATGCTGCGCCACGTGCTGGGCCGCCAGGGCCGGACCCACGCCGCGGAGGCCAGTTACAACAACCATTGGGGCGTGCCGCTGACGCTGGCGCGGCTGCCACGGGATGCCGATTTCGCGGTTGTCGAGATCGGCATGAACCATCCCGGGGAAATCGCACCGCTGTCGCGGCTTGCCCGTCCCCATGTCGCGATCGTGACGACGGTCGCGCCCGCCCATCTGGAGGCGTTCGAGTCCATCGAGGGCATCGCCCATGAAAAGGCCGCGATCTTCGGCGGGCTGGAACCGGGCGGCGTGGCCATCATGAACGGCGACATCGCAACCGCCCCGGTCCTTGCCGAGGCGGCCGGCCGCGCGAGGGCACGCCTTGTTACCTTCGGGGTCGGTGCCGGCCACCATCACCGCCTGCTGAGCACGGAGCTGCATGCATCGGTCACGGTGGCCCGTGCCCGTGCGTGGCGCACGCCGCTGGTTTTCAAGGTGGGCGTGGCAGGGCGGCATTTCGCGCTGAACGCGCTCGCCGTTCTGGCAGCCGTGTGGCAACTGGGTTGCGACCGGGCCGTGGCGATTGCCGATCTGGCAAGTTGGCGCCCGCCTTCGGGCCGCGGAACGCGCGAGGTCTTGCAGCTGGACAGCGGCGAGGAGGGCTGGACCATCGACCTTATCGACGACGCGTTCAACGCCAATCCCGCCTCGATGGCGGCCGCGCTGGACATGCTGGCCGCCAGCCATCCGCGCGATGACCTGGGCCGGATCGCGCGCGGCCGCCGGCTCGCCATTCTCGGTGACATGCTCGAGCTGGGCGAGGACGAGGCGGCGCTGCATGCCGGGCTGGCGGATCTGCCGTCGATGCGCGATATAGACGAGGTGCACTGCGTGGGGCCGCTCATGCGGACTCTCTGGGCGGCGCTGCCCGAGGCGAAACGCGGGCACAGCGTCGACCGGGCCGAAGAACTGGCCGGCCGGGCCCACCGGCTGATAGACGCGGGCGACGTGGTGCTGGTCAAGGGGTCCAAGGCCAGCCGCGTCAGCCTCGTGGTCGAGGCCCTGCGCAGATCGGGGCGCGCGCTGCGCCGCGAAGAAGAGGACGTCTGAATGCTCTACTGGCTGACCCTGTTCTCGGACGGCGGGGATTTCTTCAACCTGTTCCGCTACATCACGTTCCGCTCCGGCGGGGCGTTCATGACGGCGCTGGTGTTCGGCTTCATCTTCGGCCGTCCGCTCATCGACGTTCTGCGCAAGAGCCAGGGCAAGGGCCAGCCCATCCGCAGTGACGGGCCAGAGGGGCACATGACCAAATCCGGCACGCCGACCATGGGCGGGCTGCTGATCGTCGGCGCGCTGATGACGTCCTCGCTGCTTTGGGCGCGGCTCGACAACCCGTATGTCTGGTTGGTGCTGTTCGTGACGCTGGCCTTTGGGCTGATCGGCTTCTGGGATGATTATGCCAAGGTGTCCAGCCAGACGAGCAAGGGCGTGCCGGGCAGGGTGCGGCTGATCCTGGGCTTTGCCATTGCCGCGCTGGCCGCGATCTGGGCATCGTGGCACCACCCGGCCGAGCTGCAGAACCAGCTTGCGTTTCCGTTTTTCAAGAACCTGCTTCTCGATCTCGGGCTGTTCTTCATTCCCTTTGCCATGTTCGTCGTGGTCGGGGCGGCCAACGCCGTGAACCTGACCGACGGTCTGGACGGGCTGGCCATCATGCCGGTGATGATCGCGGCGGGTGCACTGGGCATCATCGCCTACGCCGTGGGACGGGTGGATTTCACCGACTATCTCGAGGTGCACTACGTCCCCGGTACCGGCGAGATCCTTGTCTTCGTCGCGGGGCTCGTTGGCGGCGGGCTGGGGTTCCTTTGGTACAACGCCCCCCCGGCGGCGGTGTTCATGGGCGATACCGGGTCGCTGGCGCTCGGCGGGGCGCTCGGCGCGATCGCGGTGGCCACCAAGCACGAGATCGTGCTGGGCATCGTCGGCGGCCTGTTCGTGGTCGAGGCGCTCAGCGTCATCATTCAGGTGATCTATTTCAAGCGCACCGGCAAGCGGGTGTTCCTGATGGCCCCCATCCACCACCACTACGAGAAGAAGGGCTGGGCCGAACCCCAGATCGTCATCCGCTTCTGGATCATCGCGCTCATCCTCGCGATGATCGGTCTGGCGACGCTGAAGGTGCGGTGAGGATGGCAACGCCGGTGCACGAGACGGCCGCGATGATCGCCGGAATGGCGCCCGTGCGCGACCCCGCGACATGGCATTTCTGCACCGTCGCGGACGCGGCCGGGGCGGCGCTGCATTTCCCCGAGGCGCTGGCCATCTTCCGCGAGGCGGAAGGCATATCCCTGGTCCTGGACGCGCAGGCCGCCGCGCGGCACGGCTTCGACACCGGCCTGCCGATGGCGCGCATCACCCTGTCGATGCATTCCGCGCTTGACGGGGTGGGGCTGACCGCCGCGGTGGCGCGGGCGCTGGCGGGTGCCGGCATCCCCTGCAACATGGTTGCCGCCTACCACCATGACCATGCCTTCGTGCCCCTCGAGGACGCGGACCGCGCGATGGCCGTCTTGCAGGATCTCAGCCAGAGGGGGGCGCCATGATCCCGGTGCACGGTTTCGAGGGCGCGCGTATCGGCGTGCTGGGGCTCGGCCGGTCGGGCATGTCCGCCGCGCGTGCATTGCGTGCGGGCGGCGCCCGCGCCGTCTGCTGGGACGACAACCCGGCAGCGCGGGAGGCGGCACAGGAGGAAGGCTTCGACGTGGCCGACCTGACCCGCGCCCACGCCTTCGACGATATCGCCCGGCTGATCGTTTCACCCGGAATCCCGCATCTCTATCCCGAGCCCAACCGGGTCGTGCGCGCCGCGCTGGAGGCCGGCGTGCCGGTGGACAACGATATCGGCCTGTTCTTCCGCTCGCTTGGCAGCGGCGCATGGGACGACTTCGACCAGCCGCCAAGGGTGGTGGCGGTGACCGGCAGCAACGGCAAGTCGACCACCGCTGCCCTTGTCCACCACGTGCTGGAGCATGCCGGCACGCCCGCGCAGCTGGCCGGAAACATCGGGCGCGGCGTACTTGACATCGACCCGCCGGGCGACGGCTCGGTGGTGGTGCTGGAGCTTTCCTCCTACCAGATTGACCTTGCCCGCGCACTGACGCCGGACGTTGCGGTTTTCACAAATCTCTCGGCGGATCACCTCGACCGGCATGGCGGTCTGGGCGGGTACTTCGCGGCCAAGCGGCGGCTTTTTTCCGAGGGCGGTCCCGATCGCGCCGTGGTGGGCGTGGACGAGGCCGAGGGGCTCTTTCTCGCCGGCCAGCTGGCCGAGGGGCCGGGGGACGCGCGGGTCATCCGGGTGTCGGCCACGCGCAGGCTGGCCGGGCCCGGCTGGTCGGTCTTCGCGCGCAAGGGATTTCTCAGCGAGTATCGCAAGGGACGGCAGGCGGGGGCGATCGACCTGCGGACCATCAAGGGCCTGCCCGGCGCCCACAACCATCAGAACGCCTGCGCCGCCTATGCCGCGTGCCGCGCGCTCGGGCTGGCGCCCCGCGTGATCGAGCAGGGCCTGCACAGCTTTGCCGGGCTGCCGCACCGCAGCCAGGTGATCGCCGAGGCCGCCGGCGTCACCTATGTCAACGACAGCAAGGCCACCAACGTCGACGCGGCGCTGCGCGCGCTCATGGCCTTCGACCGCATCCGCTGGATCTGTGGCGGGCTGGAAAAGGAGGGCGGGCTTTCCGCGCTCGCCCCCGGTCTTGCACATGTCGAGAAAGCCTACGTCATCGGCCGGGACGCCGCGCAGTTCGCGCTCGGCCTGGACGGTATCGAGGCCGAGATCTGCACCACGATGGCCGCGGCGGTCGACCGCGCCATGGCCGACGCCCGGCCCGGGGAGACCGTGCTTCTGGCCCCCGCCGCGGCCAGCTTCGACCAGTACGACAATTTCGAGCAGCGCGGCGACGACTTCATCGCGCAGGTGCGTGCCCGGCTCTGAGGCCGGGATCGTGGGTATTTTCGCCAAGAAGATGCGCCGGCCCGTGGCTTCTTCTTGGTCCAAATATCCCGGCGCGCCGGTCGCGGTGCGTGTATGTGGTCACCTGCCTTGCGTGATGGCCCGGCCCGCGGCCCAGCCCGAGGACCAGGCCCACTGGAAATTGTAACCGCCCAGCCAGCCGGTCACGTCCACGCCTTCCCCGATGAAGTAGAGCCCGGGCACGTTTCGTGACATCATGGTTCGCGAGGACAGCCCGGCCGTGTCCACGCCGCCGAGGGTGACCTCCGCGGTGCGGTAGCCCTCGGACCCGGTCGGCTTGAGCCGCCAGTCCCTGAGCGCGGCCACGATCGCTGCGAGGCGCGTATCCGGCTGGTCGGCGAGGTTGCCCGAAAGGCCGAGCGCGGGGGCAAGGTGCTCGACCAGCCGGGCCGGAAGGTGGCGCCCGAGCTCGGTGGTGATGTTGCGCCGCCCCGAGACCTGTCGCTGCGCCCGCAATTCCCCCAGCAACCGCCCGTCGGGATCGAGATCGATCACGATCCCGTCGCCGTCGCGCCAATAGGAGGACGCTTGCAGCACCGCCGGGCCGGACAGGCCGCGATGGGTGAAAAGGACCGCCTCGTCGAAACTGGCGTCCCCCGCTTTCACGCGGGCGGGCGTGGCGGTGCCCGAAAGGGGCGCGAACCGCTTGTCCGAGAAGGTGAGCGGCACCAGCGCGGGACGCGTCTGCGTGACCGCATGTCCGAACCGGCGCGCGATGTCATAGGCCATCCCGGTGGCACCCATGCCGGGGATGGACTTGCCGCCCGTGGCCACGACGAGATGATCCGCCGTCACGGTCCGGCGCGTGCCCTGGCAATCGAGTTGCGCGGTGAAACGGGTGCCATCATGGCCGAGATCGACCAGCGACGTGCGCAGCCACAGATCCGCCCCGGCCGCCGCCATCTCGTCGCGCAGCATGGCGATGATCTGGGGCGAACGGCCGTCGCAGAAGAGCTGGCCACGTGTCTTTTCGTGCCAGCCGATCCCGTGCCGGGCCACGAGGTCGATGAAATCCCACTGGGTATAGCGGCTCAGCGCGGACTTGCAGAAATGGGGATTGGCCGAGAGAAAGGCCTCCGGCGCGGTATGCAGGTTGGTGAAATTGCATCGTCCGCCGCCTGAGATGCGGATCTTCTCTCCCGGCGCGCGGGCGTGGTCGATCACCAGCGTGCCCGGGCCGGCATGGGCCGCGCACATCATGCCGGCCGCGCCGGCGCCGAGGATCAGGGTGGTCACATGCATCCCCGCCCCGTGCCCCACCGCTCAAGGAAGGTCAAGTTCGCGCGAGCGCCGTTGCAGGGACGGGGCCGTTTCGCGCAGATGTGGAGCGTCGCGCAACGCAGGAGGACCCCAGGATGCAGATGCTGAAAGCCGGCGCACCGTTTCCGAAACAGGATGTCCCGGAGCTCGGCGGGGGCACGCTGACGCTCGGCAAGGCCGGGCGCGGACATGACTGGCAGCTGGTGGTCGTCTACCGCGGCCTTCACTGTCCGTTGTGCAAGACGTATCTCGCAAAGCTCGACGAACTCAAGGGCCGGTTCAACGCGCTTGGGGTCGACGTGGTGACCGTCTCGGGCGATCCCGGGGACAGGGCGCGGGCCATGGCCGAAGAGCTGCAGCTGTCGATGCCGGTGGGCTATGGTCTGAGCACCGACCAGATGCGCGCGGTGGGCGTCTATGTCTCAGAGCCGCGCGGCCCGCAGGAAACCGACCGTCCCTTTCCGGAGCCCGGGGTGTTCGTCATCAATGGGGCGGGGCGGTTGCAGATCGTCGATATCTCCAACGCGCCGTTCTCGCGCCCCGACCTCGAATCGCTGGCCGGCGGGCTGGAATTCATCCGCGCCAACGACTATCCGGTGCGCGGAACCTGGGCGGCCTGACGGTGCGCGGGGGCGGCGGTGAACGGGCCGGTCATGGACCTTGCCGCCCGGGCGTCGGCGCGCGGGCCGGGCCCGTCACGGGCCGCCGGTTGCGGCCATAACGCTTTCCTCCTGCGCGCCGACCTGCTAGGCTGCGGATGAACGCCCCCGTCAAAGAGGGGCCCGACCGAGAGGCAGAGCGGCGGAACATGACGGAAATGGTGTATGGGGCGGTCCCCGCGCGGGATGGCGACCCCGTCCTTCCAAGGTGGTGGCGCACCATCGACAAGTGGTCGATGTCCTGCGTGCTGATCCTTTTCGGCATCGGGCTCCTGCTGGGCCTCGCCGCATCCCCGCCGCTTGCCGAACGCAACGGGTTCGATCCCTTCCATTACGTCGAACGTCAGACGGTTTTTGGCGTAACGGCGCTCCTGGCCATGCTGGTCACCTCGATGCTCAGCCCGGTGCTGGTCCGCCGGCTGGCCGTGCTGGGGTTCATGGCGGCCTTCATCGCGCTGGCGCTGTTGCCCTTCTTCGGCACGGATTTCGGCAAGGGCGCGGTGCGGTGGTACAGTCTCGGCTTCGGCAGCCTGCAACCCTCGGAATTCCTCAAGCCGGGGTTCGTTGTCGTCGCCGCATGGCTGATGGCCGCCAGCGAGGAAATCAACGGCCCCCCCGGCAAGAGCTGGTCGCTGCTATTGGCGCTGGTGATCGTGGCGTTCCTGGCCATGCAGCCCGATTACGGGCAGGCCTGCCTTGTCCTCTTCGGCTGGGGGGTGATGTATTTCGTGGCCGGGGCGCCGATCCTGCTGATGGTGGGCATGGCGGCCTGCGTGGTGGCCGCCGGCAGTTTCGCCTATTCCAACTCCGAGCATTTCGCGCGCCGCATCGACGGTTTCCTGAGCCCGGACGTGGACCCCAACACGCAACTGGGCTTTGCCACCAACGCGATCCGCGAGGGCGGGTTCTTCGGCGTGGGGGTGGGCGAGGGCGAGGTGAAATGGAGCCTGCCCGACGCGCATACCGATTTCATCATCGCCGTCGCAGCCGAGGAATACGGGCTGGTGCTGGTGCTCTGCATCATCGCGCTTTATACCCTCGTGGTCATCCGCTCGCTGCTGCGCCTCATGCGTGAGCGTGACACGTTCATCCGCCTCGCTGGCACGGGGCTCGTGGCCGTATTCGGCGTGCAGGCGATGATCAACATGGGTGTGGCGGTGCGCCTGCTGCCGGCCAAGGGCATGACCCTGCCCTTTGTCAGCTACGGCGGGTCCTCGCTCATCGCCGGCGGGATCGCGGTAGGGATGCTTTTCGCCTTTACCCGGACCCGGCCGCAGGGCGATATTCGCGACATCCTACGGGGGCGCGCGCGCCACTCTGCTTGACCGGTGCGCAGGAAAGGAAAGACGGCGGCGTGAGCGCAGAACGGCCATACCTTGTCATCGCGGCGGGCGGCACCGGCGGGCACATGTTCCCCGCACAGGCGCTGGCCGAGGTGATGCTGCGCCGGGGATGGCGCGTGCGGTTGTCGACGGATGCGCGGGGGGCACGCTATGCCGGCGGTTTCCCGCGCGCGGTCGAGATCGAGCAGGTGGCCAGCGCCACCTTCGCCCGCGGGGGCATTCTCAACAAGATCATGGCGCCGTTCCACATCGCGGGCGGGATCCTAGGCGCCACGTTCCGGATGCTGCGCGGGCGTCCCGACGTCGTCGTGGGCTTCGGGGGTTATCCCACGATCCCCGCGCTCGCGGCGGCATGGATGTTGCGCCTGCCGCGCATGATCCACGAGCAAAACGGCGTTCCGGGGCGGGTGAACAGGCTGTTTTCCAAGCGCGTCGACGTCGTTGCCTGCGGCATGTGGCCCACCGAGCTGCCCGCCGGCGCGCCCGGGCCGCCCCGTGGCAACCCCCTGCCGGCGGCGGTGCGCGCTACCCCCCGCCCCCGATAAATTCCGCCGGGTGATTACCCGATGTCGGTGCTCGTGATCGGCGGCAGCCAGGGGGCGCGCGCCCTGAGCGACACGGTGCCGCCGGCCATCGCCGGTCTGCCCGCGGAGGTGCTGGGGAACCTGCGCATCAGCCACCAGGCGCGCAAGGAGGACGCCGAGCGCGTCGTCGCCGCCTATGCCGAGCACGGCAGTCCGGCCGAAGTCGAACCCTTTTTCCCCGACGTGCCGCGGCGGATCAGCGAGGCGCAGCTGGTCATCAGCCGCGCCGGGGCGTCCTCGGTGGCCGACATCGGCGTGATCGGCCGGCCCGCGATCCTCGTGCCGTATCCTTTCGCGGCCGCAGATCATCAAAGCGCGAATGCGCGGGGTCTGGCACAGGCCGGCGCGGCCATCGTCATCCCGGAATCGAGGCTGGATGTCCAAACCCTGACGGAGCAGATCGCGGCGGTGCTGACCGATCCCCAGGGGGCGGCGCGCATGGCGCAGGCCGCCTTGGACGCGGCCATGCCGCAGGCACATGAAACGCTCGCCGACATCGTCGAGGAGCTGGCCCAGAAAGGACGAAAGCGATGAATTCCGCCACCAAGCTTCCCGGCGATGTCGGGCCGATCCATTTCGTCGGGATCGGCGGGATCGGCATGTCGGGCATCGCCGAGGTGCTGCTCGATCATGGCTACGTCGTTCAGGGCTCGGACCTCAAGCGCTCCAAGCTGACCGCGCGGCTGGAGGAGATGGGCGCAACCGTGTTCGAGGGGCAGAGGGCGCAAAACCTGGAAGCGGCGGAGGTGGTGGTGATCTCCTCGGCCATCAAGCCGGACAACCCCGAACTAATGGAAGCACGCCACCGGGGCCTGCCGGTGGTGCGCAGAGCCGAGATGCTGGCCGAGCTGATGCGGCTCAAGTCGAACGTCGCGGTGGCGGGCACGCATGGCAAGACCACCACGACCACCATGGTCGCCGCCCTGCTGGACCACGGCAATTTCGACCCCACGGTGATCAACGGCGGCATCATCCACGCCTATGGCAGCAACGCCCGCGTGGGGCAGGGCGAGTGGATGGTGGTCGAGGCCGACGAGAGCGACGGCACGTTCAACCGCCTGCCCGCCACCATCGCCATCGTCACCAACATCGACCCCGAGCACATGGACCACTGGGGTGATTTCGACACGCTGCGGCAGGGATTCCACGACTTCGTCAGCAACATCCCCTTCTACGGGCTGGCCGTCTGTTGCACCGATCATCCGGAGGTGCAGGCGCTGGTGGGGCGCGTCACCGACCGCCGCGTGGTGACCTACGGTTTCAACGCGCAGGCCGATGTGAGGGCGGTGAACCTGACCTACAGCCTGGGCGTGGCGCATTTCGACATTGCCATCCAGGGCGAAGAGAAAGCGATCGAGGGGTGTTCGCTGCCGATGCCGGGCGATCACAACGTCTCGAACGCGCTGGCGGCGGTCGCGGTGGCGCGGCACCTCGGCATGACCGGCGACGAGATCCGCGATGCGCTGGCCGGGTTCGGCGGGGTGAACCGTCGCTTCACCCGCGCGGGCGAGGTGGACGGCGTGGCCATCATCGACGATTACGGTCACCACCCGGTGGAAATCGCCGCCGTGCTGCGCGCGGCGCGGCAGGCGTGCACGGGGCGCGTCATCGCCGTGCACCAGCCGCATCGCTATACCCGGCTTGCCAGTCTGTTCGACGAGTTCTGTGGCTGCTTCAACGAGGCCGATATCGTTGCCATCGCCGGCGTCTACGCCGCGGGCGAGGAGCCGATCCCGGGGGCCAGCCGCGATGACCTTGTCGCCGGGCTGATCCGCCACGGCCACCGCGATGCGCGGGCCATCACAGACGAGGCGGATCTGGAACGGCTGGTGCGCACCGAGGCGCGCCCCGGCGACATGGTTGTCTGTCTCGGCGCGGGGACGATCAGCCAATGGGCGATCAACCTGCCGGACCGCCTGCGCCGGAAGGCTGGCTGATGGCCCTGCCGGCACATCTTGGTCGGCATCGCGGCATCCCGCCCGACCGGGTGGATTGCGAACTGCACGGCTGGAGCCGAGGCCATGGCCGATGAACTGAAGCGCCGCATCGGGCTGGGTCTTCTGACCGCCTATGGCGTCGGGGTCATGGTGGGCGCGGGCATCTATGTGCTGGTGGGCGCCGTCGCGGCCGACGCCGGGGTCTGGGCGCCGGTTTCCTTCCTGATCGCCGGGCTGGTCGCTGCGCCCACGGCGCTGAGCTACGCGGAGTTCACCACCCGCCTGCCCGAGGCGGGCGGACCGGCCGCGTTTGTCGCCAAGGCCTTCGGGCGCAACTGGATCGGCGTCATCGTCGGCTTCGGCATCGTCGCCGCCGGCACGGTCTCGGCTGCTGCGGTGCTGCGCGGGGGGGCGGGCTATCTCGTCTCGGTCGTCGATCTGCCGCTCATGCCGACCGTGGCGGTGTTTGGGGTGCTGCTGCTGGCGGTGGCGATCGTCGGGGTTCTGGAAAGCCTGAGCGTGGCCGCGATCTTTACCGCGATCGAGGTGGTGGGCCTCGCGGTGGTCATCTACGCCGGCGGCACTGCCGAGCCCTCGTCCGACTTCTCCGCGCCGGCGCCGATCGTGTGGCCGGGGGTGGCGGCGGGTGTCATGCTGGCCTTTTTCGCCTTCATCGGGTTCGAGGACATCGTCAACATGGCCGAAGAGGTGAAGGACCCCTATCATAACCTGCCGCGCGCGATCCTGCTGTCGCTGGCGATCACCAGCCTTCTCTACGCGCTCGTCACCTTCGCGGCGGTGCGCGCCGTGCCGCTGGACAAGCTTTCGGTCTCCGAGCAGCCGCTGTCGCTCGTGTGGTCCGAGGCGCGCGGGACGAACGCCGCGTTTTTATCGCTCATCGCCGTGGCGGCGGCACTCAACGGGGTGCTGGCCCAGATCGTCATGGCCTCGCGCGTGCTGTTCGGTCTGGGCAAGCGCAACCCGCGGCTCGGGGTCTTTCACCACGCCCATCCGCGCCTCGGCACGCCGGTTCTCGCCACCGTTCTGGTCGGGGTCGCGGTGATCGGCGGCGCGCTGTTTCTGGAGGTGGCCGACCTGGCCGAGGCGACAACGGCGATTCTCCTGACGGTTTTCACGTTGGTGAACGCCGCGCTGATCGTGGTGAAACGCCGCGATGCGCAGGCGCCCTTCCGAGTGCCGTTGGCCGTGCCGACCCTTGGGCTTGTGGCCTCGGCCGGGTTGCTGGGCGTCACGCTCGCGGGGGGCGGGGCATGAGCCTGACGCTGGTACTCGCCTGTCTGTGGGTCCTTGCGGGGGCCGGGGTGGCGATGCTGCCGATGCGCTGGCAGATCATCCCCGGTCTGCTGCTTCTCGCCGCGGCGCCGGTCCTGGTCTGGCGCCTCGCGCACGAGGCCGGGATGCTCGCGGCGGGGCTGGCCGCGCTGGCGGTGCTGTCGATGTTCCGAAGGCCCCTGCGACACGGCTTGAAACGGGCCGCGGCGGTGCGCAAGTGAACCTGTCACTGCTTCTCGCCTGCCTCTGGGCGGTCTCGGCCAACGTCGCGGCGATGTTCCCAAGCCGTGACAATCACTGGCGGCTTGCCTACGCGCTCATTGCCGTGGGTATTCCGCTGACCGGGTTCGTGACCTACCAGAACGGCCCGTGGTGGGGCATGGCCGTCCTGCTGGCAGGGGTCAGCGTGCTGCGCTGGCCTGTCATCCACTTCGGCCGCTGGACACGGCGGTTCTGGCCGGGCGGGCGGGATACAAGATAGACGGCCGCGCGTCAGGGGCTTTGCGTTGGAAAAGGGTCGCGCATCGGCACGGCGCCGTGTCGAGCCCGCCCCGGCACGGCCGGAGGTGCATCTCTCTCCCTGTTCAACTTCGTGATCGCGCCGCGGCCGGGGCGTTTCGGGCTGCCGGCGCGGGAGAAAGGCACGGCAGGGCGGTCGCGGGGCTTGCGGCCGGTGCGCGGCGTCAGTAGCAGACGGTCATGACCGATCTTCCGACGCCCCGTGGCCGCCTGACCGCCGGCAAACCGCTGTCCGATCTCACATGGCTTCGCGTGGGCGGGCCCGCGGACTGGCTGTTCCAGCCCGCGGACACCGGGGATCTCGCGCAGTTCCTGCGGAAGCTCGACCCGGCCATACCGGTGTTCCCGATGGGCGTGGGCTCCAACCTCATCGTGCGTGACGGGGGGCTGCGCGCAGTCGTTGTCCGGCTGGGACGCGGTTTCAACGCGATCGAGATATCCGGCCGGAGGGTCACGGCCGGGGCCGCCGCGCTCGACGCGCATGTGGCCCGCAGGGCGGCGGAGGCCGGCATCGACCTGACCTTCCTGCGCACGATCCCCGGCGCCGTGGGCGGGGCGGTGCGGATGAACGCGGGCTGTTACGGCATCTACACCGCGGACGTGTTCGTGGAGGCGCAGGCGGTCACCCGGTCCGGCGAAATCGTCACCCTGACGGCGGACGATCTGAACTTTCGTTACCGCCAGACCGATCTGCCCGATGGATGGGTGATCACCCGGGCGACCTTCGAGGGGCCCGCGGGCGACCCCGACGCGCTGCAGGCGCGGATGGCCGCGCAGTTGAGCAAGCGCGACGCGACACAGCCCACCAGGGCGCGCAGCGCCGGATCGACCTTTCGCAACCCCGCGGGGTTTTCCAGTACCGGCCGGGACGACGACGTGCACGACCTCAAGGCGTGGAAGGTCATCGATGCCGCGGGGCTGCGCGGCGCGCGCCGCGGCGGCGCGCAGATGAGCGAGAAGCACGCCAACTTCCTCGTCAATACCGGCACCGCCACGGCCGCGGACCTCGAAGGGCTGGGCGAGCAGGTGCGAAAAAGGGTTTTCCAAGAAAGCGGAATAGAGTTACATTGGGAAATCATGAGGGTCGGCGAACCGTCCCCTGAAGGCTCCTGAGAGCCGGGCAAAGAACAATGGGTCGGAAAACGGCCCTGGATATCTGAGGCACAACGGTGGGTCAGTCGGGCAGACAACCCCCCAACGTGGCGGTGATCATGGGCGGCCCGTCGGCCGAGCGCGAAGTGTCGCTGTCGACCGGGCGCGAATGCGCCGCCGCCTTGCGGGACGCGGGATACGAGGTCGCGGAGATAGACGCCGGCCGCGATCTTGCACAACATCTTTCGGACATGGCGCCGCGGGTTGTCTTCAACGCGCTGCACGGCCGTTGGGGCGAGGATGGCTGCGTGCAGGGTTTGCTGGAATGGATGCAGATCCCCTACACCCATTCCGGCGTGCTGTCCTCGGCGCTGGCCATGGACAAGCAAAAGACCAAGGCCGCGTACGTGGCCGCCGGCCTGCCCGTTGTCGAGAGCCTCATCGCCCCTGCCGACGATGTCCGCGCCCGCCACGTGATGCCGCCGCCCTACGTGGTCAAGCCCAATAACGAGGGCTCGTCGGTGGGTATCTACATCGTGCAGCAGGACGCCAACGGGCCGCCGCAACTGTCCCGTGACATGCCCGCCGAGGTGATGGTGGAGCAATACGCGGCCGGGCGCGAACTGACGGTTTCGGTGCTGGGGGACACGGCGCTGACCGTCACGGACATCATCACCGAGGGCTGGTACGACTATCAGGCCAAGTACGACACCGGTGGTTCGCGCCACGTGGTGCCTGCGGACGTGCCGCGCGAGATTTTCGACGCCTGCATGGACTACGCCCTGCGCGCGCACCGGGTTCTGGGGTGTCGCGGACTGTCGCGGACCGATTTCCGGTGGGACGAGGCGCGCGGGCTGGATGGCCTGGTTCTGCTGGAAACCAACACCCAGCCCGGCATGACGCCCACCTCGCTCAGCCCCGAACAGGCCCGCGCCGTCGGCATCCCGTTCCCGGAACTGTGCCGCCGTCTGGTGGAGGACGCCTCATGCAACAGGTAGACCGGCGTCCCGATCCCGCGCCCTCGCGCCTGGCTTACCGTTTGCAGCGGCTGCTTCTGACCCCCCTTTTCCGCAGGCTGATGCGCATCGGGGTGCCGTTCGGGCTGGCACTCGCGGCGGGTACGGCGTATCTGGCCGATGACGCGCGGCAGGAAAAGCTTGTCATGGCGCTTACCGATCTGCGCCACAGGATCGAGACCCGGCCGGAGTTCATGGTGCGTCTTCTGGCCGTCGAGGGCGCCAGCGCGCCGGTCGAGGCACGGATCCGCGAGATATTCCCCTTCGAGTTGCCGACCAGTTCCTTCGACATCGACATTGACGATCTGCGCGCTCAGATCGCGGCGTTGCCGGCAGTGGCGGATGCCGACCTGCGCATTCGGCGGGGCGGCACGATGGTGGCCGCGATCACCGAGCGCAAGCCGGTGGCGATCTGGCGCAACGACGAGGGGCTGGGCGTCGTCGACCGCGAGGGCGTCGTCGTGTCCGATGGTGCCGACCTGGCCGCGCGCTCCGACCTGCCCGTGATCGCCGGGGCCGGGGCCAACCGGGACGTGCCGGGTGCGCTGGACATACTGCAGGCGGCAAGGCCCTTGGGCGACAGCGTGCTCGGGCTGGTGAGAATGGGCGAGCGGCGGTGGGATGTGGTGCTCGACCGCGACAGGCGCATCCTGTTGCCAGAGCGCCGCCCGGTGCGCGCGCTGGAACGCGTGATCGTTCTGGACGACGTGCATGACCTTCTGGAGCGCGACATCGCGGCGGTGGACATGCGGTTGCCGGCGCGGCCGACCGTGCGGATGAACCCGGCGGCCGTCGATGAATGGTGGCGTCTTGTGGACATGATGACAGGGACGGACGACAGATGATCGAGCTTTACGACAGTCAGCGGGCGATGCGGAACATGCGCAAGGCGGCGATCCAGAGGGGCGTCGTGGCGGTGCTCGACGTGGGCACCTCCAAGATCGCCTGCCTCGTTCTGCGCTTTGACGGAACGGAGCGGCTGAAGGAAAGCGACGCCATCGGGGCGATGGCCGGGCAGGCCGGCTTCCGCGTGATCGGGGCGGCAACGACCCGCTCGCGCGGGGTGCGCTTCGGCGAGGTCGCGGCGATGGCCGAGACGGAGCGCGCGATCCGCACGGCGGTGCAGGCGGCACAGAAAATGGCGGGCATCCGCGTGGATCATGTCATCGCCTGCTTCTCGGGGGCTGCGCCGCGGTCCTACGGTCTCGCGGGGCAGGTCGAGTTGGAGTCGACCAGCGTGACCGAGCAGGACATCAGCCGGGTGCTGGCCGCCTGCGAACTGCCCGACTACGGCGAGGGCCGCGAGGTGCTGCATGCCCAGCCGGTCAATTTCGCTCTGGATCATCGCTCCGGCCTGATCGACCCGCGGGGCCAGATCGGGCAGACGCTCTCCACCGACATGCACATGCTGACGATCGATGCCGCGGCGGCGCAGAACCTCGCCCACTGCATCAAGCGCTGCGACCTTGAGCTGGCGGGGCTTGCCTCGTCGGCCTACGTGGCCGGCACGGCCGCGCTGGTGGAGGACGAGCAGGAACTGGGGGCGGCCTGCATCGACCTGGGCGGCGGGTGCGCGGGGATCTCGATCTTCATCCGCAAGCACATGATTTATGCCGACAGCGTGCGCATGGGCGGCGAGCATGTCACCGGCGACATCTCGATGGGGTTGCAGGTGCCACGGACCGTCGCGGAGCGGATCAAGACCTTCTACGGCGGGGCGGTGGCCACGGGTATGGACGACCGCGAGATGATCGAGATCGGCGGCGAAACCGGCGACTGGGAGCACGACCGCCGCCGCATATCGCGCGCCGAGCTCATCGGCATCATGCGGCCGCGGATCGAGGAAATCCTAGAGGAGGTGCGCGCAAGGCTGGACGCGGCGGGCTTCAACCACCTGCCCAGCCAGCAGATCGTGCTGACCGGCGGCGGCAGCCAGATACCGGGCCTGGACGGCCTGGCAAGCCGGATACTGGGCCAGCAGGTGCGCCTTGGCCGGCCGCTGAGGGTGCACGGGCTGCCACAGGCCGCGACCGGCCCGGGCTTTGCCAGCGCGGTGGGCATGTGCCTGTTCGCGGCGAATCCCCAGGACGAATGGTGGGACTTCGAGATCCCGGTCGACCGCTACCCGGCGCGGTCGCTGCGGCGGGCGGTGAAATGGTTCAGGGACAACTGGTAGACCCAACATGTCGCCATTTCGGCGAAATCCCGCGATTCCGGGCGAAAAATCAGCCATATTTTGTGGTTTTGCGGTGTTTTTGGGGTGACGAAAAGGCCAGTGATCGGTAGGATCAGGCCAATATAGGCGGAAAAAGCCCGGGAATACGGGCACAAGCAGCAGGCGGACAGAGCAATGACATTGAACCTCACGATGCCCGGACAGGATCAGGAGCTGAAGCCACGGATCACCGTTTTCGGTGTGGGTGGCGCTGGCGGCAATGCCGTCAACAACATGATCGAGAAACAGCTCGACGGGGTCGATTTCGTCGTCGCCAACACCGACGCCCAGGCGCTGAGCCAGTCCAACGCGCAAAGCCGCATCCAGCTTGGCGTCAAGGTGACCGAGGGGCTCGGGGCCGGCGCCAAGGCGACCATCGGCGCCGCGGCCGCGGAGGAAAACATCGAGCAGATCGTCGATCACCTGGCCGGGGCACACATGTGTTTCATCACGGCCGGAATGGGCGGGGGCACCGGCACGGGCGCCGCGCCGATCATTGCACAGGCCGCGCGAGAGCTGGGCGTGCTGACCGTCGGCGTCGTGACCAAGCCGTTCCAGTTCGAGGGCGGCAAGCGGATGCGGCAGGCCGAGGATGGCGTGGACGCGCTGCAAAAGGTGGTCGATACCCTGATCATCATTCCCAACCAGAACCTGTTCCGTCTCGCCAACGAGAAGACGACCTTTACCGAGGCGTTCTCGATGGCCGACGACGTGCTGTATCAGGGCGTCAAGGGCGTGACGGACCTGATGGTGCGGCCGGGGCTGATCAACCTCGATTTCGCCGACGTGCGCGCGGTGATGGACGAGATGGGCAAGGCCATGATGGGCACCGGCGAGGACAGCGGCGAGGATCGCGCGGTGCAGGCCGCCGAGAAGGCCATCGCCAACCCGCTGCTGGACGAGATCAGCCTCAACGGCGCGCGCGGCGTGCTGATCAACGTGACCGGCGGGCATGACCTGACACTTTTCGAGCTGGACGAGGCCGCCAACCGCATCCGCGAAGAGGTGGACCCGGACGCAAACATCATCGTCGGCAGCACGCTGGATTCGGGTATGGAGGGGACCATGCGCGTGAGCGTGGTGGCCACCGGAATCGACGCGTCGAATTCACACGCGGACATACCGGTGCCGCGCCGCTCGCTCGCCGAGCCGCTCAAGCCGGCGCAGGAAGAGGTGACCGCTGGCGATGACGATGTCTCCGTCACGGAATTCCCGGCCGCGGCCACCGAGCCCGAGGCGTCTCCGCAGCCGGCGGCCGCACAGGCTGAATCCCAGCCCGCGCTTTTTAACGGTTTCGATGCCCAGAGTGCCGCGGCGCAAGAGCAGATGGAGGACATCTTTGCCGGCGAGGAGGACGCGGTGGCCGTGTCCGAAGATGACGACGGGCTGCCGCCGCCCGCCTATCAGCCCGCGCGCGATGAGCCGGCGCACATGACGCCCCCCGAACCCGACACGGAAGACCCGCGCGAGACGTATGTCGCGCCGCGGGCGCCTGCCCTGGGCGAGCCGTCGCCGGATGCCATGGCGCGGCTCGAAGCTGCAGTCGGCCGTAGCGGTCGCGCCGCGCCCGCGTCGCGGCAGGACGATCACCACGGCGCCGAGAAATCGCGCTTCGGCATCAACTCGCTGATCAACCGCATGACGGGCGCCGCCGGCGAGGGCCAGAAATCCGCCCCCCGGCCGAGCCGTCAACAGCCGCCCGTGCAGGCACAGCAGGTGACGCAGGACGACTACGAGGAAGAGGACGAACAGATCGAGATCCCCGCCTTCCTGCGCCGCCAGGCGAACTGACGACGGGGTGAATCCGGTGTCCAAAGGGCCGCTTGATGCGGCCCTTTTTATTTGGGAAACCAGATGCTTGTGTCGCGAACTTGCCGCATGAGCGGGAACCCGCCAAGACCGGGGCGGCGATGTTTCAGGACGTTGCAAAGATTGAATTGTGTCTTTCTTGATGCCCGATTAGACCGCTGCACAGAACGATGTGTCGGTGTCTGCCGGGAAGAGGTCCGTTTTGCAAAACACGATCAAATCCCCTGTTTCGTTCGAGGGTGTCGGGCTTCATTCCGGCCACGCGTCACGGCTGACCATCCGCCCAGCCGGTCCGGATACGGGCATCGTGTTCCGGCGGACAGACTGCCGCGTGGGGACGGGCGACATTCCGGCCCGTTGGGATAACGTCAGACAATCCGCTCTCTGCACGCGGCTGGTAAACCGTCACGACATCGAGATATCGACGGTCGAGCATGTCATGGCCGCCATGGTCGGGTGCGGGCTGCATAACGCTCTGGTGGAGGTCGAGGGACCCGAAGTGCCGATCCTCGACGGCAGCGCGTCGGTGTTCGTACGGGGCATCCTGTCGCGCGGGTTGCGCGTGTCGGATGCGCCGGTCACGGCCCTGCGCGTCCGCAAGCCGGTAGAGGTGCGCCGCGGCGACGCCGTTGCCCGGCTTCTGCCGCACCAGACACTGCTGATCGAGTTCAGCATCGATTTCGAGGATGCCGCCATCGGGCAGCAGAAAAAGTCGCTGAATATGTCCAACGGCAGCTTCGTGCGCGAGCTCAGCACCAGCCGCACCTTCTGCCGGCAATCCGACGTCGAGGCGATGCTTGCCAACGGCCTCGCGCAGGGCGGCAGCCCGGGCGAGAACGCCGTCGTTTTCGACGGGGACAGGGTGATCTGCCCCGGCGGGTTGCGCCACGCCGATGAGCCGGTGCGGCACAAGATGCTTGATGCCCTGGGCGATCTCGGACTGGCCGGTGCGCCGATCCTTGGTCATTACCAGGGCGTGCGCGCAGGCCACGCGCTGACCAACGACCTGCTTTGCGCGCTGTTCTCGGATGCCGAGGCGGTGGAGTGGGTCGAGTGCGATCTCGAAACCGCCGCGCGCCTGCCGGGGGCGGGCGTTCACGCCGGTGAAATCCCCGAGGTCGCCTGAGCCTGCGCGATGCGGGCAAAGTGATTTTGCTAGCCGGATTTATGTGCTAGGACCGAGCGCGAGCGCCGGGCGCATGTCCGGACATGATCGGACTGGGTGAGTTATAGCATGAAAACGGTGGGATCGCGTGCAGCATTGGCCTGCGTTCTGGTCGCCAGCCTTGCGCTGTCGGGCTGTGGCGGCGCGGACGTCGTGGAACGCGGCGATGTCAACTACGAGAACTACACGGCCAAGCAGATCTACGAGCGCGGCGAATACGACATGGCCCGCAACAACCCCGAGCTGGCCGCCGATGTCTTTGCCGAGGTGGAGCGTCTCTATCCCTATTCCGAATGGGCCAAACGCGCCGTCATCATGCAGGCCTATGCCTATCACGAGGCCAAGGATTACGAGAACAGCCGCTCCGCGGCGAAGCGGTTCATCGAGTTCTACCCGACCGACGAGGATGCCGCCTATGCCCAGTATCTGCTTGCGCTGAGTTATTACGACCAGATCGATGAGGTTGGCCGGGACCAGAAGCTTACCTTCGAAGCGTTGCAGGCCCTGCGAGAGGTGATCGAGCGTTACCCCGAAAGCGAATACGCCAAGTCGGCCTCGCTCAAGTTCGATCTTGCGTTCGATCACCTTGCGTCCAAGGAAATGGAGGTGGGCCGTTACTACCTCAAGCGCAAGCACTACACCGCCGCCATCAACCGGTTCCGCGTCGTGGTCGAGGATTTCCAGACCACGACCCATACCGCCGAGGCGCTGCACAGGCTGGTGGAGGCATACCTTTCGCTCGGGCTGACCGACGAGGCGCGGACCGCGGGTGCGATACTGGGGTACAATTTCCAGGGCACGGAATGGTACGAGGACAGCTATTCGCTATTGACCGGGCAGGGGCTGACCGTCGAGGCGGCGGGTGACAACTGGCTACGCCAGGTCTACCGGCAGATGATCCAGGGCCGGTGGCTGTAGGAACGGGTGGCGGGGCGCCGCGGCGTCCCGGCCCGCCGGGTAGAGCTGATGCTGCGCGCGCTTGATATCCGCGACATCCTGATCATCGACCGCCTCGAGCTGGCATTCCAGCCCGGACTCAACGTCCTGACCGGGGAAACGGGCGCGGGCAAATCCATCCTGCTCGATGCGCTCGGCTTCGTGCTGGGATGGCGCGGGCGCGCGGATCTGGTTCGGCAGGGGGCCGCGCAGGGCGAGGTGACGGCCGAGTTCGATCTTGCGCCGGGCCACCCGGCCCGCGCCGTGCTGGCAGAGGCGGGATTGCCGGAGGATGACGCGCTCTTGCTACGCCGGGTCAATGCGCGCGACGGGCGCAAGACGGCCTATGTGAATGACCGCCGCTGCTCGGGCGAGGTGCTGCGCCAGCTTTCGGAAAGCCTCGTGGAACTTCACGGGCAACAGGACGACCGCGGCTTGCTCAACCCGCGCGGGCACCGCGCCCTGCTTGATGATTTCGGCGGTCTCGCGGGCGAGCGTTCGGCCGTGCGCGCCGCGTGGCGTGACAGGCGCGGCGCGCTTGACCGGCTCGAGGCGGCCCGCGCCGCGCTGGAGCAGGCCCGCGCCGACGAGGAATTCCTGCGCCACGCCGTGACGGAGCTGGACCAGCTGTCCCCCGAACCCGGCGAGGAGGAGGAGCTGGACCGCCGCCGCCGCATGATGCAGGGCGCCGAGCGGATCCGCGAGGATATCGGCAAGGCGCAGGCGGCACTCGGCCCGCAGGGCGCCGAGGGTGCGGCCGGTGACGCGATGCGATGGCTGGAGGGTGTCGCCGACCGCGCCGAAGGGGCGCTGGACGAGCCGATCGCCGCCATCAGCCGGGCCCTCGTGGAACTGGACGAAGCCGCCTCGGGCGTGGCGCGTTTCCTTGACGCGCTCACCTTCGACCCTGCCGAGCTGGAAGAGACCGAGGAACGTCTCTTCGCGCTGAGGGCAATGGCGCGCAAGCACGGCGTCATGCCGGACGAGTTGACCGATCTTGCCGGGGAGCTGCGCGCGCGGCTCGACGCGGTGGACCAGGGCGAGACGGATATCGCCAGGCTGCAGGACGAGGCAGAGGCGGCCGATGCGGCCTACAGGCAGGCGGCAGACGCGCTCACGCAGGCCCGGCGCGCGGCCGCCCTGCGGCTGGACGCGGCGATGGAAGCCGAACTGGCCCCGCTGAAGATGGAGCGCGCCGTGTTCGAAACCCGCCTGGAACAGGCCGATCCGGGCCCCGACGGGCAAGATGGCGTGACGTTCACGGTGGCCACGAACCCCGGCGCGCCGGCAGGGCCCCTCAACAAGATCGCGTCGGGCGGCGAGCTCAGCCGTTTCCTGCTGGCGCTCAAGGTCTGCCTGACGGGTGATGACAGCGGCCTGACGATGATATTCGACGAGATCGACCGCGGGGTAGGCGGGGCGACCGCCGATGCGGTCGGGCGGCGTCTGGCGCAACTCGCCGAGCAGGGTCAGGTGCTGGTCGTCACCCATTCGCCACAGGTGGCGGCCAAGGCCGCGCATCACTGGCAGGTGGCCAAGCGGGTGGAGGGTGCGCAGACGCTGTCGACCGTGATGCCCCTGTCCGGTGCCGAGCGGGTGGACGAGATCGCGCGGATGCTGTCCGGCGACACGGTCACGCCCGAGGCACGCGCTGCGGCCGAAAAGCTGATGGCGGGCTAGGCCGCACTGGTTTCCGGCCGGTGCGCCTGCGGCGCGCAGTCCGGTAACGCGTTCGGGCCACGCAGGCCCTGGGGGCGCTGCCCCCAGACCCCCGGGGTATTTTTCCCAAGAAGAAGCAGGAGGCCGGGCCGCTCGCCGGCCCGTCGCGGCAGGCTCAGCCCGGCGGGGGGATCAGCTTGCCGGGATTCAGTATGCCGGCGGGGTCGAGCGCCTGCTTGAGCGTGCCCATCATCGCCCAGGCCGGGCCGTGTTCGCGCGCCATGTAGCCCAGCTTGCCAATGCCGATGCCATGTTCGCCGGTCGCGGTGCCGCCGAGGGAGAGCGCCAGGTCTACCAGCCGGTCCGAGGCGGCGAGCACCCGCTCCTTCTCGGCCGTGTCGGCGGGGTCGAACATCAGGACGGCATGGAAGTTGCCGTCGCCGACATGGCCAAGGATCGGCCCGTGGATACCCGCCCGGGCGAGGTCGGCGCGGCATCTCTCGATCGCCTCGGCGAGGCGGGAGATGGGAACGCAGATATCCGTCACCACGGCGCGGTGACCCGGCCGGGCCGCGAGGATGGCGTGGTAGGCGTTGTGCCGCATGGTCCACAGGGCGGTGCGGTCCTCGGGCTTGCGGGCCCAGTCGAAGCCGGATCCGCCGTGATCCCGTGCGATCATGCCGAAGGTTTCGGCCTGCTCTGCCACACCCGCCTCGGAGCCGTGGAATTCCAGCAGCAGGTGCGGCCGTTCCGGCAGCGCGGTGTCGGCGTAGGCGTTGACCGCCCTGACGCTGTCGGTGTCCACGAGTTCGATCCGGGCCATTGGCAGACCCATCTGGATGGTGTCGATCACGCAGTTCACCGCGGACTCGACGGTGTCGAAGCCGCAGACCGCCGCCGAGATCGCCTCGGGTATGCCCTGAAGCCGCAGGGTGAGCTCGGTCACGAGCCCCAGCGTGCCCTCCGAACCCACGAAAAGACCGGTCAGGTCGTAGCCGGCCGAGGTCTTGCGCGCCGCGCTGCCGGTACGGATCACCTCTCCCGTCGCGGTCACGACCTCGAGCGCCATCACGTTGTCGCGCATGGTGCCGTAGCGCACCGCCGTCGTGCCAGACGCGCGGGTGGCGGCCATCCCGCCGAGCGAGGCGTTGGCCCCCGGATCGACCGGGAAGAACAGCCCGGTGGCGCGCAGCTCCTCGTTGAGGGACTGGCGCGTGACGCCGGGCTGGACGCGGGCATGCATGTCGGCCTGTGCCACCTCGAGCACGCGGTTCATGCGGGTGAAATCCACGCTGACGCCGCCCTGCACCGCCTGGGCCTGTCCCTCGAGCGAGGTGCCGGTCCCCCAGCCCACGACCGGGCAGCCATGCCGCGCGCAGACCGAGACGATGCGGGCCACATCGTCGGTGGTTTCGGGATAGGCCACCGCGTCGGGCGGGGTGAGGGGAAAGTGCGTCTCGGACCGGCCGTGCAGGTCGAGATCGGACTTGGAGCAGGTCAGGCGTTGTCCTAGAAGGGAAGACAATTCGCTGATCGCACTCTGGATAGGCATGCCGGGATCCCCAAGCTGTTCTTGCGCCGACCATATGCGAAGCTGTCCGGCTGTGAAAGCGGGTGCGGCGCGGGACGGGCGTGCCGCATGACGCTGTCGCTGCGGCCTTTCCTTGCCCAGAAGGCCACCGCGGCCGGGGCGGCGGTGCGCCGGGGCTGGCAGGTTCTGCACGACAAGGGGCCCAGCCAGTTCCAGTTCTGGCTGATCGCGCTGGTGATCGGCATCGCCGCGGGGTTCGCCGCGCTTCTTTTCCGCAAGGCGATCACGGCCTTGCAGACCTTTGTCTACGCGGCCGAGGACATGGCGCACGTGCACAGCGCCGCGGAGCTTCTGCCATGGTACTGGGTGCTCGTGGTGCCCATCATGGGCGGGCTTGTCGTGGGGCTGATCCTGCACCGCTTCACCCCGGACGCGCGCGTGCGCTCGGTCGCCGACGTGATCGAGGGCGCGGCCCTTGACGAGGGACGCGTGGAGGGGCGCGAGGGGCTTGCATCGGTGGCCGCGTCGATCATCACGCTTGGAACGGGCGGGTCCAGCGGGCGCGAGGGCCCTGTCGTGCACATGGCTGCCGTCATCTCGTCATGGGTCAGCAACAGGATCAACGCCGATGGGGTCACCGGGCGCGACCTGCTTGGCTGCGCCGTGGCGGCGGCGGTTTCGGCCTCTTTCAACGCGCCGATCGCCGGGGCGCTTTTCGCGCTGGAGGTGGTGCTGCGGCATTTCGCGCTGCACGCTTTCGCGCCCATCGTGATCGCCTCGGTCGCAGGAACGGTGATCAACCGGCTGGAATTCGGGGACGTGACGGAGTTCGCGCTTCCGGTGGCGAGCGCGCTGGAATTCTATGTCGAGCTGCCGGCCTTCCTGCTTCTGGGGGTGATCTGCGGACTGGTGGCCACGGTGCTCATGCACGCGATCCTGTTCGCCGAGGACATGGCCTCTTACGTGCAGATGCGCACCCGCCTGCCGCGGTGGCTGCGCCCGGCGGTGGCGGGTGCGCTGCTTGGCGGGCTGGCGATATGGTTCCCCCATATCATCGGCGTGGGATATGAAACGACCTCGCTCGCACTAACCGGTCAGCTGATTCTGCACGAGGCGGTCGTGTTCGCCGTGGTCAAGGTGGCGGCGGTGGCGGTCACGCTCGGCGGGCGCATGGGGGGCGGGGTGTTCTCGCCCTCGCTGATGGTGGGGGCGCTGACCGGGGTAGCCTTCGGTCTGGTGGCGACCGGGATATTCCCCGAGGTGTCGGGCTCGCACACGCTCTATGCCCTTGCCGGGATGGGGGCCGTGGCGGCCGCGGTTCTGGGGGCCCCGATCTCGACCACTCTGATCGTTTTCGAGCTCACCGGTGACTGGCAGACCGGGCTTGCGGTCATGGTGGCGGTATCGATGTCCACGGCGCTCGGGTCCAATCTCGTGCGGCGCTCGTTCTTTCTCACGCAGCTGGAACGGCGGGGCGTCAGGGTGGCGGCCGGTCCGCAGGCTTACCTGCTGTCGATGTATCGCGTCAGCAAGGTGATGCGCGCGCCGGACCACGCCCGCGCCGCGCCGGAGGACCGATGCTGGGACCTTATCGCGGAGGGTGTCTATATCGACGGGCAGAGCACGCTGGAGGCGGCCATGCCGGTGTTCGAGCGTGCCGGTGTCCCGTATATCCCGGTCGTCAGTCTCGTCGGCGAGGGCAAGCCGCCAAGATTGCAGGGGGCGCTGTTTCACGTCGACGCGCTCAAGACCTACAACCGAGCGTTGGCCGCGGTGTCCCGCGAAGAGCACAGCTAGCCGGCCGGGGGTTACCGCGACAGGGTATCGGCCATGCCGGCATCGGGAAAACAGGTCCGGGGCGCCCCGGTTTCAGCCTGCCAGCGCCCGATGGAGCGGCGCGTCTTGTAACCTGGCAGGCCGTCCACACCGCCGACATCGTGCCCCCGCCGGACCAGCGCGCGCTGGATGGTGGCGATATCCGCGCGGGAGATTCCGCCGACATCGCCCCAACGGCCGCGGAAGTCCCCCATGCCAAAGGCGATGCGGTCCCCGACATGCCCGACGAAGAGCGCGTAGAGGTCGCTCTTGTTGTAGTCCTTCAACACGTAGAAGTTCGGCGTGACGACGAAGGCCGGGCCGTGCCGCCCCGCGGGCATCAGCAGGTAGCCCTCTCCCGCGCGCTCGTGGTCGGGGAAGGGGCGGCCGGAAACCCGCGTGAGTCCCATCGCGGCCCATTCCGCGATCGGGCGGCCCTGGTCGGGTCCTTCCAACGCGCAGGAAACACTGTCCGGCACGCGAACCTCGAAGCCCCAATCGCGACCGGCCACCCAGCCATGGCGGTCAAGGTAGGTGGCGATCGAGGCGATCGTGTCTATCTCGGAGCGCCAGATGTCGCTTCGGCCGTCGCCGTCGCCGTCCGTCGCGTGGTCAAGGAAACTCGTGGGCATGAACTGGGGCTGACCGAGCGCGCCCGCCCAACTGCTTTTCATGGCCGCGGCTGGGACATGGCCCTGCTCCACGATGCGCAGCGCCGCGATCAGTTCCTTGGTGAAATACGGTCTGCGGGTGCTCAAGAAGGCCTTGGTGCCCAGCACCTCGAACGCGTCATGGGGCAGGGCGGCGCGGCCGTACCCGCTCTCGCGGCCCCAGATCGCGAGGATGATACGTGACGGTACGCCGGTCGCGGCCTCAACAACGGCAAGGGGCCGGGCATGGCGGCGCGCCATGCGCCGCCCCCCCGCGGTGGCGGCACGCAGCTTGGCGGGGGCAAAATACGAGGCGGGGGCCCCGAATTCCGCCTGACGCCTTTGGCCGGGTTGCCCCGTCCCGGCGCCGGAAGGCACGAGGCCGGGCAGGTCCCAGTTCAATTCCACGCCGGAAAGGGCCGCGTCGAACGTGTCGCGCGACACGCCACGCGTCCGCGCGCGCGGCCATATCGTCTCTTCCAGCCACGCGCGGTACTGGCGCTCGGTCTCGGCGCGGTCACTTGCACCGGCGGGCAAGACGGCCAGTGCCAGCGACACCGACAGCAGCAATGTCAGGATGCGCGGTGACATGCCTGGGGTCCGGCAAACGCGGCGGGCATGAGATCGCCGTCGCGCGTCCTCCGCCCCGGCCATTGTCGCTGCATGTTCATACCCGTTCGACCGTCACCTCGTCGCCGGTGTGGAAAGCGATGTGGTTTTCTATCCGCGCGACATCGGGGTCGGGGGTCTCATAGCTCCAGGCCGCGTTATCAAGGGTCTGGCTGTTGGTCACGATGGAAAAATAGGTGGCGTCGCCCTTGTGCGGGCAATGCGTCTTGTGGTCGGTCCGGTCGAGAAAAGCCATCGCGACGTCCTCGCGGGGGAAATAGATCACCTCGTCGCGGCCTTCCTCGGCCAGTGCCAGCGCCTGCTTGCTTTCCACCAGGATCGCGCCGCCTGCGCGGACGGTCCACGTGCCTTCCGCCTTGCGTATCTTGATATCCGTCATTCCCTCTCCCTCTCCTTTCCCTGCGGTCCGTGCCCTGCATCCTACCCGAATGCCCGGGCGATATGACGCCCATGTGTCACAGCGGCGCGGTCGCCGCGTCAAGCCAGTCGCGCGTCGGCCCGTCGAGCTGCGGCCCGATCTTCTCGCGGCAGGCGGCATGGTAGCCGTCGAGCCATTCCCGCTCGGGCGGCGTCAGCATCTCGACCACGATCAGCCGCCGGTCGATGGGCACGAAACTCAACGTCTCGAAGGCCAGCCTGTCCGCGGTGTCGCCGCCGGGCAAGGGGGCCGCGGGCTCCACCACGACGAGGTTCTCGATGCGGATGCCGAAGGCACCCTCGCGATAGTATCCCGGTTCATTCGAGACGATCATCCCCGGCTGCAGGGCCACCTCGCCGGTCCGGGCCAACCGCTGCGGCCCTTCATGCACGCAAAGATGCACGCCCACGCCGTGTCCCGTTCCGTGGGCATAATCCTGATCGGCAAGCCACAGCGGATAGCGCGCGATGGCATCGAGGTCGCGCCCGGCCAGCCCCCGAGGCCAGCGTGCGCGGCTCATCGCGATCATGCCCTGGAGAACGCGGGTGAAGGCGGCGCGTTCGTCGGGGCCGGGCACTCCCACGGGCAGGGTGCGCGTGATGTCGGTGGTCCCGTCGAGATACTGTCCGCCGCCATCGAGCACCAGCAGGTCGCCCGCCTGCAGGACGCGGTTGGTCGTCTCGGTGACCCTGTAATGGGCGAGGGCGCCGTGCGGACCCGAGCCGGCGATCGTATCGAAGCTGATGTCGAGCAATTCGCCCGACGCGCGGCGCTCGACCTCCAGCCGTGTCACCACGTCGATCTCGGTGATCGTGCCTGGGGGCTGGGCATCGAACCACGCGAGGAACCGGCAGAGCGCGGCGCCGTCGCGCAGGTGCGCTGTTCGCGTCGCCGCGATCTCGGCGGATGTCTTGCAGGCCTTGGGCATGACGCAGGGGTCTGTTCCCCAAGCTACTGGCACGCCGGCCTCCTCCAGCTGCCGGGCCACCCAGAGCGGCGCGCTCGACTTGTCCAGCCGCGCCGTCCCGTCAACGTCGCGCAGCGCCGGGCCGAACGCATTCGGCGGGTGGATGCTCACCCCGTCGCCCAGATGCGCGCGCACCGCGTCATCGAGCTTGGCGTCGTCGACGAAAAGGGCAAGCTGCCCGGTGTCGTGCAGAATGGCAAAGGCGTGGGGGACCGGGTTGCGGGGGATGTCGCTGCCGCGGATGTTGAGAAGCCACGCGATGGAATCGGTCAGGGTCAGCACCGCCGCGGACTGTCCGGCCGCGTGCAGGTCACGGGCCAGCCTTGCGCGCTTGGCGGCGTGACCCTCGCCGGCTAGCTCCTCGGGGTAGATGCGGATCGCGCCCTGCGGCGGGGCGGGGCGGTCGGGCCAGATCCGGTCGATCAGGTTGTCGGTGGGCCGCAAGCTTATGCCGGTGCCGGTCAGGCCTTTCTCCAGGGTCTCGATTTGCTCGGGCGTGTAGAGCCACGGGTCGAACCCGACCGCGCCGCCATCGGGCAAGTGCTGGGCCAGCCACGGCGCCGGCTTCGTCTCGGGCCAGTCGACCGGGGTGAAGTGGCCGGTATCCACCTGCACCTTGACCTGCGCGCGGTAGCGCCCATCGACGAACACGCCGGCCCTGTCGGCCAGTACGATGCAAAACCCCGCCGAGCCGGTGAACCCGGTGAGCCATGCCAGCCGGTCGTCGCACGGGGCAACGTATTCGCCCTGATGCGCGTCGGCGCGGGGCACGAGGACCCCCGCCAGCCCCTCCCGTGTCATCTCCTCGCGCAGCTGCGCCAGGCGCGGCGGCCCCTGCTCTGGGTGGGCGGTATCCTGAAAGGACTGGAACATGACGGCCCCGCGGTTCGGTCAGCCCCACATTGCTAGGGCAGGGCGGGGGCAAGATCAATCGGCTTCGCACGCCGGGGGTCGGCGGGCGCCCGCGTTTCCGGCGGCGGTGTCCTCGCGGTGCGCCCGCGGCGCGCGGTTTCTTTTCGCGTTCGGGCCACGCGGGCCCTGTGGGACCAGCGTGGTCGCCGGTGTCGCCCGGACCAATGGCGCGGCGCTGCCGTCCCCGCGGGATATTTCCGCCCGGAAGAACCGGCTGCACGTTCCGGTGCGTGTTCTGGCCTCAAATATCCCCGCCGGAGGCATCCGACGGGGCGGCCGGGCGCGGTCAGCTGGCCTTCTTTATCCCCATGACGCGGGCGCGCGCCCGCGGATCGCTGTCGAACAGGGCGGCGAGCTGTTCGGTCATCGCGCCGGCCAGCTGATCGGCGTCGGTGATGGTGACCGCGCGTTCGTAATAACGGGTGACGTCATGGCCGATGCCGATCGCCAGCAGCTCGACCTGCTTGCGCCGTTCGACCATGTCGATCACGTCGCGCAGGTGTTTCTCGAGGTAGTTCGCGGGGTTCACGCTGAGCGTGCTGTCATCGACCGGCGCGCCATCGGAGATCACCATGAGGATCTTGCGTTGCTCGCGGCGCCCGATGATCCGGCGGTGCGCCCATTCCAGCGCCTCGCCGTCGATGTTTTCCTTGAGCAGACCTTCCTTCATCATCAGGCCGAGATTGTCGCGCGTGCGTCGCATGGGCGCGTCGGCGGACTTGTAGACGATGTGGCGCAGGTCGTTGAGACGACCTGGCAGCTGCGGGCGGCCTTCGCCCAGCCAGGCTTCGCGCGATTGGCCGCCCTTCCAGGCGCGGGTGGTGAAGCCGAGGATCTCGACCTTGACCTGGCAGCGTTCCAGCGTCTTGGACAACACGTCCGCGCAGATCGCGGCGATCGATATCGGCCGCCCGCGCATCGAGCCGGAATTGTCCAGCAGAAGCGTCACGACCGTGTCGCGGAATTCCATGTCCTTTTCGACCTTGAACGACAGCGGCGTCGTGGGATTGGCCACGACCCGTGCCAGACGCCCCGCGTCGAGGATGCCTTCCTCGCGGTCGAATTCCCATGAGCGATTCTGTTGCGCCTGGAGCCGGCGCTGCAGCTTGTGCGCAAGGCGCCCGACCGCGCCCTTGAGCGGCTCTAGCTGCTGGTCGAGATAGGCGCGCAGGCGTTCCAGCTCCACCGGTTCGGCGAGGTCCTCGGCGCGGATTTCCTCGTCGTAGTCGGTGCTGTAGACGGTATAGTTCGGATCGGCTTCCGAGATGGGCTGCGGCTCGGGCGGCTCCAGCGGGGCCTCGCCCTCGGGCATCTCGGTCTCGTCGCCCATGTCCTGGTCGGCCATGTCGTCCATGCTGACCTGGGCCTGGGTTTCGTCCTGCTGTTGCTCCTGGCTCTGGTCAGGCTCTGCGTCGGCCTGGTCGTCGTCGCTTTCGTCCTCGCCGGAGCTTTCGGGCTGCTCCTCTTCCTGCGTCTCTTCCTCGGCCTCGTCCTGCTCGTCCTCGTCGGGGGCGTCGGGGTCCTCGCCCAGCTGATCGCCGTAGCCGAGATCCTTGATGATCTGCCGGGCGAAACGCGCGAATTCCGTCTGGTCGGCCAGCTTGTCCTTGAGGTCCTCCAGCGTGCCGCCGGCGTGGTCCTCGATGAAGCCCTGCCACAGCTCCATGACATTCCGCGCCGCGGGCGGCAGCTCGCGCCCCGTCGCCAGATGCCGTATGAGATATCCCGCGGCGGTGGCCAGCGGCGCGTCGGATGCGTCGGTGATCTGGTCGAAGCCCCGGCGCCGGGCCTCTGCACCGATGCGGGCGTCGATGTTGCCCGCGGTACCCGGCATCTCGTGGGCGCCCATGGCCTCGCAGCGCGCGGTTTCCATCGCGTCGTAGAGTTCGCGCGCCATTTCGCCGGCGGGGTTGTAGCGCGCGTGCAGGGTGTTGTCGTGATACTTGTGCTTCAGCGCCAGGGCATCCGCCGTGCCGCGGGCCTGCAGGACCTCGTCGCGCGACATCCGGCGGCTGATCTGGGGCAGGCGCATCGATTCGCCCGAGACGCCCGCCGGGTCGACGGAATACGACACGTTCAGGTCAGGGTCGTCGGCCATGACCTTGGTGGCCTCGGCGAGGGCCTTCTTGAAGGGGTCTGCGGGGTTGTCGGACTGGGCCATGTTGGGATTCCGGCTGTGGTGCTTGCCTGCTGACAAACTAGTGGGCGCGGCACGAAATGACCAGTGCGCGGTCACCAGGTCGGAACGGCAGGCCATGCGCGGTGTGCCCAAGGGCCAGGGGCCGTCGCGCATGCCCCCCGCACCGGCCGGTGGCAGGCATGCCCGACACCGTCACCGCGCGGTTTCGCAGGGTCAGTCCAGGCTCACGCTCGCCGCGCTCTCGGGCAGCTCCTCGTCGAAGCAGCGCTGGTAGAACTCGGCCACGGTCTGCCGCTCCAGCTCGTCGCACTTGTTGAGGAAGGTCAGGCGGAACGCGTAGCCCACGTCGCGGAAGATGTGGGCGTTCTGCGCCCAGTTGATCACCGTGCGCGGGCTCATCACCGTGGACAGGTCGCCATTTATGAAGGCGGTGCGCGTCAGATCGGCGACGGTGACCATCTGGCTGACCTCGCGGCGGCCCTTCTCGGTGTTGAACAGCGGGTTCTTGGCCAGCACGATCGCAGACTCCGCGTCGTGGCTGAGATAGTTGAGCGTGGCGACCATCGACCAACGGTCCATCTGTGCCTGGTTGATCTGCTGAACGCCGTGATACAGCCCCGTGGTGTCGCCCAGCCCCACGGTGTTGGACGTGGCGAACAGGCGGAAGCAGGGGTGCGGCGTGATGATCTCGTTCTGGTCGAGCAGCGTCAGCTTGCCGTCATGCTCCAGCACGCGCTGGATCACGAACATCACGTCGGCACGCCCGGCATCGTACTCGTCGAACACGATGGCGACGGGATTACGCAGCGCCCAGGGCAGGATGCCCTCCTGGAACTCGGTGACCTGCTTGCCGTCCTTGAGCTTGATGGCGTCCTTGCCGATCAGGTCGATCCGGCTGATATGGCTGTCGAGGTTCACCCGCACCGCCGGCCAGTTGAGACGCGCGGCCACCTGTTCGATGTGGGTGGACTTCCCGGTGCCGTGATACCCTTGGATCATCAGCCGGCGGTTGTGCGAGAACGCAGCGAGAATGGCCAGCGTCGTGTCAGGGTCGAACTTGTAGGTGCTGTCAACCTCGGGCACCCTGTCCGACCGTTCGGAAAACCCCTTCACGACCATGTCCGTGTCGATGCCGAACACGTCACGGACCGAGATTTCCTCGGTGGGTTTCGCGTTCGCGTCGATGCTTCCATCCGCCATGTGGCCCAATCCTTCAACTCCGGTTCGCGCGTTGCGGCACGTGGTGCAACATAAAGCGCGAAAGGGCAAGGGGTAGGCAAAGTTTAACTGGACGTCCCGCGAGACGTTGGTCAACGTGGGCCCCAACCGCGCGGGGTGTGATGTCGCAACGTGACGAAGTCGAGGAGCTGATCGCCCGGATGGCCATGGGCGAGCGCGCCGCGTTCCGGTCGGTCTATTCCCGGAGTTCTGCGAAACTTTTCGGTGTGATCCTGCGTGTGTTGGGCGATCGGGCAGAGGCGGAGGACGTGCTTCAGGAAGTCTACGTCAAGGTCTGGAACAACGCCTCGACGGGGACAGCTATGCCGGGCTCGCGGCGCATTTCGACGTGCCGCTGAACACGATGAGAACATGGTTGCGCCGCAGCCTGTTGAAACTGAAGGAGTGCCTGTCGCGATGAGCGGAGAGACGCCATATCGCGACGACGATGATGTCGTGCGCGCGGGTGAATACACCCTGGGCCTGATGCCGGATGACGAGGCCGAGGCGTTCGAGGCCCGCCTCGCCGCCGAGCCCGAGCTGCGCGCCTTGTGCGCCGCTTGGGCATCGGAATTCGCGGCGATGACCGAGGAGCTCGACCCGGTGCGCCCCCCGGCGAGGGTGCAGGCCGCGCTGGAGCAGCGCCTCTTCGGTCGCGCGCGAAAGGGGCCGGGGGTGTTGGGCTGGCTGGCCGGGATGGCGGCGGTCGTGACCGCCGCGGTCATCCTTGTCATGACATCGGGCCTGCTAGAGCGCGGTCCCCTGCCGCCCGATGAGCCGGTTTACCGCGCCGAGATCGCAGCAGAGGATGGCAGCCTGCTGGTTCGGGCGGCCTATGACGCCGAGACGGCGCGGCTGTACCTGGAGCGCGAACGCGGCGCCGCGCCGCCGGGCCGTGCGCTTGAACTATGGCTGATCGCCGGCGATGAATCGCCCGTGTCGCTCGGCGTGTTGCCGACGGAAACCGAGACGGTCCTGCCGATCGAAGAGCCGTTGCGGCCGAAACTCGATGGTGGCCTCCTGGCCATTTCCGAAGAGCCGCCGGGCGGCTCTCCCACCGGCGCGCCCACGGGCGATGTTCTCGCGGTCGGACCCATATCGAACGTCTGACGGTCAGCGCCAGCCGCGCAGGTGCATCAGCCGCGCAAGCTGCGACTCGGCGGATTCCACGTCCGAGAACACGAAATCCACGTCCGCGATCTCGGAGATGTCGGTGCTCCCTTCGGTTCCCGCGCCCGCAACCACGATGAGCGCGCCGGGCGCGATAAGGCGGATCGACACGCAAAGCGTGCTCAGCGCCTCCATCCTGCCGCTGCCGCCCACCGATATGCCGACGATCGCGGGCGCCGTATCGGAGATCCGGGCGACAAGCTCGTTGTGGCCCATGCCGGTGCAAAGATCTATGTCCCAGCCCGCGTCGCGAAACACCTCGGCCGCGACCGTCACGCCGAGGCTGTGGTCCTCGCCCGGAACGGTGGCAAAAAGCGCGTTCTTGGTGTCGGGCGCGGGCTGCGCCGTGTCGGGGGTCTCTGGCCGCAAGGCGCGGATCAGCCCATAGAGATACCCGCTGGCGGTCGTCACCTGGACGAAGCTGACGAGGTCCGCCTCCCACATGTCCCCAAGGCGGCGCGCTGCGCCCGAAATGTAGCCGAGGCAAACATCGCGCGTGCTGAGACCGCCGCGCATCTCCTTTTGCAGCAACGCGAGCGCGCCGTCCGCGTCATCTTTCAGCAGATGGTCGCAAAAGGTATCGAGCCGCTCTGCCGGGGCGCTGAACGGCCGCTGCGGCGACGCGGCGGACAGGCGCGCGGCATGGATCATGACCTCGCGGGCAAGCTGTTCCAGCGCCGCCTCTGGCAACCGGTCGCGCTTGCGCGCGAAAAGCCCGGATGTTTCCGAGAACACGCCCTGGTCCAGCACGACGTCGTACTGCGTTTTCATGTCTCCCTCCCTACAGGAAACATAGCAAAGCCTGCGCGGTGTCAATAATACAAAATCTTTCCTGACAACATTGGTTTACATGCTGGGCGGCGCGCGGCGGTAGAATCGCCCGCGCGGTCCGGCGGGGCGCCTGCTTCACGCCTTCGTGATCGATCCGGATGAAATCGGTCGAAACTCCCGGCCAGCCCCATGCGTGCCTCCCCTGCGAGCCGGGCCGAACCGGCCGTATCAAAGGAGGATTTAACCATGTTCGGAAAACTAGCGATTGCCGCAACCACCGCCATGCTGACCGCCAGCGCCGGTTTCGCCGCGAACCCCATGGTGGGCGGGGCCCCCATGTATGCCGACAAGACCATCGTCGAGAACGCCGTCAATTCCGACGATCACGAGACCCTCGTGACGGCGGTCAAGGCGGCCGGTCTGGTCGAGACTTTGCAGGGCGAAGGGCCGTTCACCGTCTTTGCCCCGACCGACGCGGCGTTCGGCAAGCTGCCCGACGAGACCGTGAAGGCGCTGCTGACGCCACCTTACAAGGATAAGCTCACCGAGATCCTGACCTGTCACGTCGTTCCGGCCGATGCCATGGCCGCGGATATCAGGGGGATGATCGATGATGATGGCGGGATGCATGTCGTGCCCACGCTCGGCGGCTGCGAACTGGAGGCGCGCCATGATGGCGCAAACCTGATGCTCACCGACGAGCGCGGCCAGACCATCAAGGTCACGATCGCGGATGTTGAGCAGTCCAACGGCGTGATCCACGTCATCGACACGGTGATCCTGCCAGGCATGGAATGATGCCGGTTCACCGTTTCGTGCGGGGCCATCCCCTTGCCGGGTGGCCCCGCGGTTCGCATCTTGCCCTGTAGATCAATTTCGCAAGGAGATTGGATATGCAACGACGCAGTTTCATCGCGACGGTCCTGATGGGCGGGGGGGCTGTGGCGTTCTTCCGCGGAATGCACGCATCGGCCGCGTCAGGCGAGTTCGAGGTCACGCGCACCGAGCAGGAATGGCGCGCCATGCTGACCGATCAGGAGTACGAGGTTCTGCGCCAGGAGGGAACGGAACCTGCCTTCAGCTCGCCGCTTCATGACAAGAAGGACGCGGGAACGTATCATTGCCGTGGGTGCGACCTGCCGCTGTATTCCTCCCGGCACAAGTACGACAGCGGCACGGGCTGGCCCAGCTTCTGGAAGTCCCTGCCGGACGCCATCGGGACGAAGCCCGACGATACGCTGTTCTACACGCGCACCGAATGCCACTGCCGTCGCTGCGGCAGCCATCTGGGCCATATTTTTGATGACGGTCCCGAACCCACGGGCAAGCGGCACTGCATCAACGGCGTGAGCCTCGTTTTCAAGCAGGCATGAGGCGCGGCGCCCGGCGCCCGAGGCCGCCGCGGGTTACTTGAAGCTGCGGCTGTCCTTGATCTGCTCCCACGCCCACATGACCTTTTGCAGCTGCTCCTCCTGGCTGCGGTCGCCGCCGTTGATGTCCGGGTGCAGGACCTTGATGAGCGCCTTGTAGGCCTTGCGTATCTCTGCCTTGGTCCAGTTGTCGCCGGCCTCGAGGATCTCGATCGCCTGGCGTTCGGTCGGCGGCAGCTTGCGTTGGCCGGAGCGCTGTTTGCCGGGGTTCTTGGTGGCGTTGTCGCCAAGAACCTGATGGGGGTCCTCGATGCCCAGCCGGGCCCACGCGCGCGCCTCGGGGTCGTTGAACGCGCGGGTCTTGCGCTCCCAGACCTTGTCATCCGACATCTGGGCGTTCATCTCCGCCTCGGTGGTGCCGTCGAAGAAGTTCCATTTCAGGTTATACTCGCGCACGTGATCCTTGCAGAACCAGTAGTAGTCGTCGAGCACGTCGGGCGCCTTGGGCGCGCGGTAAAGGCCGGGTTCGTCGCACCCTTCCTTCTCGCAGATGCGCGTCGATGTTTCCTGGGCGCCCGACATGCCCCGCCGGCCGCGGGGCTTCTTTTTCTTCGAAGCGCTGACGGAGATATCGAAACCGAATGGGTCGGACTTGGACATGGGGAACACCTCCACGAGTCGGAGCGGGGATTGTAGATTACTGGACAGCAAATTGAAGAGGGCAGCCGAGAATTTCTTGCGTTCTTGCGGATGTGCCGCGCTTGCCCGCCGCCGGTCAGTCGCGTCGCCCATCCGTCCGCTCGTCAACGGCGGGGTCCCGCGCGTCGGGGCCTGTATCGTCCTGCCTGCCATACGTTTGTTCGACCGCTTCTTGCAGATGGGGCGGCGCGTGCTCCGGCTCAAGAGGGGGCGCGCCGGTTTCCTGCGCCGCCTCCTGGTCAGACGCGGAGTCCGCCCCGGCCGCCGGTGCCGCGGGATCGGCCATGTCGGACGCCCCCGGCGCCGTAAGCGGCGGTTCGGCGGCGGGCGCGGCGGACTCCGCCTCGGCGCCGCGGCGAAACACGAGCACGCTGCGATAGACGGTCTGCGTGGATGCCAGCCCCTGCCGCTCCTCGCTCGGCAGGATGTCTGCGCGCAGGTATTCCCAGCCCTGCGCCGCGAGTTCGTTCATGGCCGTCTCGAGCCCGTGGGCGAAGCGCGCTTCCGCGCCCTTGATGCCGGGGGCCTTTCGGCCCCTCGCCGGGGCCGGGATCACCTTGTATTCGTATCGCGCCATGCGGTCCGCCCTCGCCGAAACGCGCGCATCCTAGCGGCATGGCGCCGCAGTGCAAGGGCTACTCGGCCGGTTGCGCCGTTGCCGCGGGGCGTACCGGTGACAGTGCCCGGTTTGCCACGACCGCCCCGATGATGATGGCCGCCAGCGCGAGGCCTGCGGCGAGCGAGAGGGTGGACACGCCCGACAGCCCGGCCCCGACCGAGCAGCCCCCCGCCAGTACGCCGCCGACACCCATCATCATGCCCCCGGCAAGGTAACGGCCGGTTTCCCCTGGGCTGGCAAAGCTTTCCCACCGGAACCGTCCGCTGAGCAGCCCGGCCGCCAGCGCCCCCAGCAGAACACCGCCGACGAGCCCCGTGCCGAATCCCGCCGGGATGGCGGTGGAGGCGACGGTGAAGAAAAGCGAGTCCGCCACGGTGGAGGTGAAGGCCAGCGATTGCATCGCGATCGGGTCGAAGGCGTCGTGCAGGACATACCCGGTGCCGACCCAACCCGCGGGCACGAGCGCGCCGATCAGGGCCGCCAGCAGCAGCGTGCCCGCCCGATTGCCCGACCGCAGCGCAACCGCCACGGCTACCGCCGCGATGGCGCCCGCCCAGATCAGAGGGCTGCCGGGCAACGCGGCGGCCTCCATCTGCAGCGTGACCGATCCCAATGACACGCGCAGGGGGGCCAGAACCCCCTTGAGCGTGGCGTGTGCCGAGATCGCGAAGACGACAAGAACCAGCGCCGCGCGCAGGTTGCCTGCACCGGCAAGAACGGTCAGGCGCGAAATGCAACCGCGTGTCAGCACCATGCCCGCGCCGAACATCAGACCGCCAAGGGTGATCGCAAGCACAGGCAGCCCGGTGGCCATGAAACGATGTTCTGCGAAACCGATCCAGCCCTGGGCCACTGCCGCCTGCGTGCCCGTCACGGCCACGGCGAGTGCCGTCAGCCAGACGCCGGCGGCCTGCCGGCGGTCCGTTCCCACCAGGGCGCGGCGCAGGCAGAAGCGGGTGAGTTGGGCCAGCGCCCCGAAGGCCAGCCCGAGCGCCAGTGCGAACCAGATCGCGGCCTGCGGGGCGGTGAGCGTTTCGAAGCCGAGCGTTTCGAACATTACGTGTCTCCGGGTTGCGGGAATTCTTCCCAGCTGGCGCGGATTTTCCGGCCGATCAAGTATTCATGGGTCTGAATGTCCGGTTCGGATCGGGAAGATTTCCCGCGTCTGCCGCCGTACCGGGACCTGCGTTCCTGCGGACGGCGCCCGGCTGATCGGGCGTTCGGCCGGCGCAGGTGTCGCGGCAACCAGGTTTCTTTTTTGCCATGGTCGGGCCGGCGGCGTTCAACGGCCGCGCAGACGCGGATCGAGCGCATCGCGCAGCCCGTCGCCGAGGTAGCTGACGCTGAGCACCGTGAGCGAGATCAGCAGACCCGGCCAGAACACCCGCTCGGGGTAATCCTGCAGATAGACGGTCGCGTCGTTCAGCAGCCTCCCCCATGTCGGGAAATCGGGCGGAAAGCCAAGGCCGAGGAAGCTGAGCGCCGACTCGGTGATGATCGCGTTGGCGATGCCCAGCGTGGCCGACACCATGATGGGAGAGAGCACGTTCGGCAGGATGTGCCGTGTGACGAGGTGGAAATCGGTCGTGCCGATCGACCGCGCGGCGAGGATGAATTCCCGTTCCTTCAGCGCCATGACGTCGCTGCGCACGACCCGTGCCGTGGGCATCCAGCTCGTCAGGCCGATGGCCACCACGACCAGTATGAATATCCCGGTTTCGGGGCCGAAGGTGGTGCTCAGCGCCTCGCGGAACAGCATCACCATCACCAGAAGAAGCGGCAGGATCGGCAGCGAAAGGACAAGGTCGGTGAATCGCATCAGCGGGCCGTCGAGACGGCGGAAAAACCCCGCCAGAACACCGATCAGGGTGCCGAGACCAAGCGCCAGCAGCATCGCCGTCAGCCCCACGGCGATCGAGGCCTGCCCGCCGGCCATCATGCGGGCAAGCGTGTCGCGGCCCAGCTGATCGGTGCCGAAGGGGTGCGCAAGGCTGGGCCCCTCGTTGCGGGCGCGCACGTCGATGTGGGTTGGGTCGATCGTCCAGACCAGCGGGCCGAGGTACACGGTGACGATGATGACGGCGAAAAGAATGCCGCCGACAAGCGCGCCGCGATGACGCTTGAACTGGTCCCAGACATCCCGCCAGCGGCTGTGCGGCGGCCTGTCGGGCGGGGGGGCGCCGACCGGTGTCGCGGGGGTCGGATCAGTCATAGCGGATCCTTGGGTCGAGCAGGCCATAGAGCAGGTCGGCGACGATGTTGAAAAGGACGATCAGCACCGCCAGCATGAATGTCACGGTCTGGACCATGGGCACGTCGTTGGCCTGTATCGCCGTGATGAGAAGCTGGCCAAGCCCGTTCACCTTGAAAATCTGTTCGGTGATGATGGCCCCGCCGAAAACCTGTGGCAGGCCGAGGGCGATCACCGTGACCACCGGGATCATCGAGTTGCGCAGAACGTGGACCATGACGACCACGGCCTCGGACAGCCCCTTGGCGCGGGCGGTGCGCACGTAATCCTGGCCCAGGTTGTCCAGCATCGAGGCGCGCATGAAGCGCGATATCTGCGCCGTCGTCTGCAGCGCCAGCACCATGACCGGCATCACCATCTGCTTGATCTGCACCTTGAAGCTTTCCCAGTCCGTCACCTCGTGCGTCGTGTCGTAGATGGATGGCAGCCACCCCAGCTGGACCGAGAAGATCACGATCACCAGGACGCCTGAGAAAAACGGCGGCACCGAGTAGCCCACCATGGTGACGAAGGTGCCCAGCTGGTCGAAAACGGAGTATTGCCGGTAGGCGGAATAGATGCCGATGGGCAGGGCGATCAGCACCCCGACGACATAGGCCATGGCCACCACCCACAGCGTCTGCGGCATCCGCTGCACCACGATGTCCATGACCGGCGATCGGGTCTGCCAGCTGATGATCCGGCTTGCATCCGCCGCCCAGCCCGTGCCCAGCAGGTGGTCGGCCAGCACCACCGGCTCGACCACGAAGAACTGCCACAGCCATTTGCCGAAGCGGATATGGGTGGGCTCGCCGAGGCCCAGCGCCTCGCGCATCTGCGCCTTGACCTCGGGTGGCACGGTCAGCGGCACCTGTGCCATCGGGTCGCCCGGCGCCAGTTCCAGCAAGAGGAAAATGACAAGCGAGATGAACAGAAGCGTCGGCACCGCAAGGACGAGCCGTCGGATCGTGTAGGTCAGCATTCAGGCGCGCCCCGCGGGCCGGGGGGGGGGGGGGGGGGGGGGGGGGGGGGGGGGGGGGGGGGGGGGGGGGGGGGGGGGGGGGGGGGGGGGGGGGGGGGGGGGGGGGGGGGG